>JAXDHW010000063.1:0-2799 GCA_034664365.1 Thermoleophilaceae bacterium | reverse complement strand
TACCGCGAGCTGGGGCTGATCCTGCTGGCGGCGGGCTTCGCCGCGGGGATCCTCACGGACCTCGTCGTCGCCTACGGCGGCGGCTGAGCAGCTCGCGAGAGCTGGGCGGCCGCCTCCAGCTGGTCGTCCCCGTAATAGATGCCGTCAGCGATGCGCAGGGTGGGCACGCCGCGGACCCCCGCCTCCCCCGCCGCGTCGGTGGCGGCGCGGAGCGCCTCCTTGACGGACGGGTCCTGCACCGCGGCCGGGACGTCGGACGCCGGTAGCCCGGCCGCCGAAGCCGCCTCCGCCACTACGGCCAGATCCGCCAGATCCCGCCCCTCCACAAACGCGGCGCGGTACGCCGCCACCGCGAACTCGGCCCCCTTCCCGATCCCCTTCGCCCACGCAGCCGCCCGCATCGCGGAGAGCGTGTTGGGCGGCCACCCGGGCGGCCACGCCAGCGGCGGCAGCCCGTAGGCGGTCGCCCGCCGCTCCACCTCGCACATCCCGGCCTCGCGCTGATCGGTGTGCGCCCAGCTGCCGCGGTCCCGGTACTTGAAGATCGCGCCCAGCACGATCGGCTCGAGCTCCGGCTCCACGCCGAGCACCGACCCGGCCCGCTCCACCGCCAGGTAGCCGTACGGCGAGCCCAGGTCGTAGTAGAGGACCGGCCTCACGCGTCCGCCTCCCGCCGAAGCACCTCCCAGGCGCGGCGCACGTCGTCCTCGGTCGTGCGCTCGTGCCCCACGGCGAGCCGCAGCACGTGGCGGCCCTCGAGGCGGGTGTGCGAGATGTAGATCTCGCCGGTCGCGTTCACGCGGTGCATCAGCGCCTCGTTCTCCTCGTCGGATCCGACCCGGCGGAAGCACACGACCGAGAACGGCCTGGCGGCGCACAGCTCCCAGCCCGGCTCGTCCCGCACCCAGCCCTCGAACAGCTCCGCCAGGCCGATCGCCCTGCGGATCCGCTCCTGAAGTCCCGCGCGCCCGAGGCAGCGGAGCACGGCCCACAGCTTGAGCGAGCGGAACCGCCGGCCCAGCGCCGGCCCGTACTCGCTGAGGCTGAGCGCGTCCTCGGAGTCCGGCGTGCGCAGGTACTCGGGCACGAGGCTGAAGGCGGCGCGGAAGTCCTCGGGGCGGCTCGTCCACAGGAGCGAGCAGTCCATCGGCGTGAAGAGCCACTTGTGGGCGTTGATCACGAGGGAATCGGCCCGCTCGACGCCGTCGAACGCCCAGCGGAGCTCCGGGCACACCATCGCCCCACCGGCGTAGGCGGCGTCCACGTGCAGCCAGGTCCCGGCATCGCTGCAGGCGTCGGCGAGCGCCGCGACCGGGTCGACCGACGTGGTGGACGTGGTGCCGACGGTGGCCACGACCGCCGCCACGTCGCCGAGCTCCAGCCCCTCCCCACGCATCCGGAACTCCGCGTCGACGGGCGCCTTGCGCAGCTCCATCCCGAGGATCCGGGCCGACTTCTCCACCGATGAGTGCGCGTGCTCGGAGCAGACCACGGCGTTGCGCCCGGTCACGTGGCGTGCGGCCACGAGCGCGGCGAGTGTGGACGTCGACGCGGTGTCCTCGATGTGCCCGTGCCAGCCGTCGGGCAGCCCGACGAGCTGTGCAACCCAGTCCAGCACGAGCGCCTCGAGCTCGGTCGACGCGGGCGCCGTCCGCCAGAGGAACGCGATCTGGTTGAGCGCCGCGGCCAGCAGCTCGGCGAGCATCCCGGGCTCGGAGCTGGTGGTGGCGAAGAAGGCGAAGAAGCGCGGGTGCTGCCAGTTGGTGATCCCGGGGAGGAGGATCTCGTCGAGGTCGCGCAGGACCGCGGAGAAGGGCTCGCCCTCCTCGGGCGGTGACGCCGGCAGCCGCGAGCGGATCTCACCGGGCTCCACCTGCGCGAGCACCGGCAGCTCCGGCACGCGCTCGAGGTAGCGCGCGACCCACTCGACCGTCGCCGCCCCGTCGTCGCGGAAACTCGTCATTCCGGGTCGCGGTGCACGGTCTCGGGCGAGAACGCCGGCAGGCAGACCGCCAGGTACTCGGCCCCGTCCGGCGTGGAGTAGCGGACCCACTCGCCCCCGCGCACGAGCACCGCCTGGCCGGGGCGTACCTCGAGCGCCTCGTCCTCGCCCTCCACGCGCAGTAGGCCGGCGAGGACGATCGTGTACTCGTCGAACTCGGGCCGCTGCCCGGGCTCCGACCAGCCGGCCGGCGACCGCATGCGCGCGACGCTCACGCGCTCCTCGCCCCCGGATGCCCGCCCGGCGAACTCCTCGATCACCTTGGGCGGCTCGCCCGCCGCCTCCACGCGGACCGGCGAATCGATCAGCACAGGAGCCACGCCGGTGACCCTACACGTGGCCGATCCCTACAGCCGGTCGAACCCGGGACCGAAAATTTTGGACTCGCGGCCGTTGAAATGCGCCATTTGCAGCCGATCATTGCGGTATGGCTCAGAATCCGCGGATCAGGCGCCTCGCCCTCGTGCCGATCGAGGGGACGAGCGACGAGCTTCGGCGCTTCCGGCTCGCCCGCATGGACGAGCTCGCGCTCGCCACGCCCCCGTACCCATCGGCCGTGGAGCCCGGCCTTCGCCCTCCGGTCCAGCCGCAGGCCGCAGATCCTGGACGACGGTCGATGGAGGGGGGAACCGGGTACACATAGCGTCCGATGGGGTGACACTCGCAACCCGAACGCCCACCGCGCCGCAGGCGCCCGCCCCCTACGAGCCGGGCGCGTACTACGACGAGGCGCTCCGGCCCGACGGCCGCCCCCGGCCCGTGTACGAGCGGCTGCTCGGGGAGCTGGCCGAGCTCGA
>JAXDHW010000049.1:0-5389 GCA_034664365.1 Thermoleophilaceae bacterium | reverse complement strand
CTCGGCGAGGAGGTGCAGGCCGAGATCCGCGGCCGCGACCTGGTCTCGGGACTGCCGAAGACCGTCGTGCTCACCAGCGAGGAGGTCCGCCAGGCGCTCGAGGAGCCGCTCCAGGCGATCGTCGACGCGGTCAAGGAGACGCTCGACCGAACGCCCCCCGAGCTGGCGGCCGACATCATGGACCGCGGGATCATGATGGCCGGCGGCGGCTCGCTCCTCCAGGGCCTCGACGAGCGGCTCCGCGACGAGACGCAGATGCCCGCGCACCTCGCGGAGTCGCCGCTCACGTGCGTGGCCGTCGGCTCCGGGCGCTCGCTCGAGGAGTTCGAGGCGATCCACCGGTCGAACCGCAACAACTCCCGAAGCCGCCGCAGGTACTGACGTGTCCGTTTCGCGCTCCACCCGGACCGCGCGAGGGGGGCCTTGACCGGTGTACGACAAGAAGGTCATCCGTAGGCGGCGCCTGGCGCTCGCGATCGTCCTCGGTCTCTCCCTGATCCTGCTGACGGCCTACTTCGGCGAGCCGGGCGGCGGCGCGCTGCACGGCATCTCGCGCGGCGCGCAGCAGGTGCTCAAGCCGATCGAGAAGGGCGCGAGCACGGCCGCCAAGCCGTTCCGCGACCTGTTCAACTTCGTGGGCGACGCGTTCGGCGCCAAGGGCGAGAACAAGCGGCTGAAGAAGGAGCTCGCGCACGCGCGCGCCCGACTCGCCGCCACACGCACCGCGATCCGCGAGAACGAGCAGCTCCGCGCCATGGTCGGGCTCCAGCAGCGGCCGGGATTCCCGCAGGGCACAAAGCCGGTGACGGCGCGCGTGATCGCCCGCTCGCCCACCGACTGGTACTCCACGATCCAGATCGACAAGGGCCGCGGCGACGGCCTGCGCACGGATCAGCCCGTGATCACCGGCGACGGCCTGGTCGGCAAGGTCGCGTCGGTCACGTCGGGCACGGCCCAGGTGACCCTAATCACCGACGGCTCGATGGCGGTCTCGTCCGAGATCATGCCGGTCGGCTCGAACGGCACGCTGCGCCCGGCCGTCGGCGACCCAAACGACCTCCAGCTCGACTTCGTGCGCAAGGGCCGGCTGATCCGCAAGGGCCAGACGGTGGTCACCTCCGGCTTCCGCTCCGGCCGGCTCGAGTCGCTCTACCCGCGCGGGATCCCGATCGGCACCGTCAGCTCGGTGAGCCCCAACGAGATCGAGACCTACCAGCGCGTGCACGTGCGGCCGTTCGCGGACTTCCACCGGATGGACTACGTGCAGGTGCTCACCGTCCGCCCGGCGGGCATCCAGTCGGCGAGCCTGGTGCCGGGCCAGTGACGCTCACCCCCGGCACAGCCATCCGCACGGGGCTCCTGATCCTGCTCGGGGTCGTGCTCCAGATCTCCGGCTTCGCGCAGGTGCGCGTGCTGGGCGCGTCGCCCGACCTCACCCCGCTCGTCGTGGCGGCGGTGGCCCTCTGGGCCGGAAGCATCTCGGGCACGCTCACGGGCTTCTGCATGGGCCTCTTGATCGACCTCGCCACCGGCCAGAACGTCGGCTCGTCGTCGCTCGTCCTCGCCGCGGTCGGCTACGGCGTCGGTCGCTTCGGCGAGGTGCGCGACCCGGCGCACGGGCTGATCGCGATCCCGGTCGGGGCGGCGGCCACGCTCGGCTACATCGTGGCCTTCGCGACCGTCAGCTTCATGCTCGAGCTCGAGGCCTCGGTGAGCGCGCTCGTGCTACGCAACGCGCTCGTCACCACGATCCTCAACGTGCTCCTGGCGGTGCCGGTGTTCGGGCTGATCAGGCGCGTGCTGAGGCCGGTGCTCCTGTCGCAGCCGGCGGGCCGCCGGCGCCGCGCCGAGACCAGCGAGACCGGTCCGCTCGGGCTCCGCGGTCTCGAGGTCTAGAGTGCGGCCACAGGACCGATAGCTCGTGTACCTCGACCGCGAGTCACGCCCTCCGATCACCCCGCAGCTCGCCGTGCGCGTGGCGATCATCGGCGGCGTCGCGCTCGTGCTGTTCGCGGTCGTGTTCTTCCGCCTCTGGTACCTCCAGGTGCTCTCGGGCGACAAGTACAAGGCGGAGGCGAACAACAACCGCGTGCGCGAGGTCACGGTCCAGGCGCCGCGCGGCCGGATCCTCGACCGCAACGGGCGCGTGCTCGTCGACAACCGCTACGGCCTCGCGGTCACGATCAGTCCCGACAAGCTGCCGAAGGACCCGCACAAGGCGGCCGTGGTCTACCGCCGCCTCGCGCCGCTCCTGCACATGACCGGGCGCGAGATCCGCCGCACCGTGAACAAGCAGCTGAAGGCGGTCCCGTTCTCGCCCGCGATCGTCAAGGACGACGTGCCCCAGGCCACCTACAGCTACATCCTCGAGAACCACGACCGCTTCCCGCCGGTCGACGTCGAGCAGCTCGCCTTCCGCAAGTACCCGTACCGCGAGGTGGGCGCCCACCTGTTCGGGACCGTCGGCGAGGTGACCGCCAAGGAGCTCAAGCAGGACCGCTACCGCGGGGTCAAGCAGGGCGACCGCGTCGGCCAGTCGGGGATCGAGTACTCGTACGACCGCTATCTGCGCGGCAAGGACGGGGCGCGGCGAGTGTCGGTCGACGCGCTCGGCAACGCGCGCCAGGAGCTCGCGGAGCGCGTGCCCAAGCCGGGGCGGCAGCTCAGGCTCGGCGTGGACTTCGACCTGCAGAAGGTCGGCCAGCAGGCGATCCAGGGCGACAACTCCGCGTTCGTCGTGATGGACGTGAAGACCGGCGAGGTGCGGGCGATGGGGAGCAACCCGTCGTTCGACCCGAACATCTTCGCCAAGACGATCAAGGAGTCCGACTACAAGCGGCTGTCCAACCCCCTGAACGGCGCGCCGCTCACCAACCGCGCGACCCAGGGCCTGTATCCCACGGGCTCCACCTTCAAGCTGATCACGGCCACCGCCGCGCTCGAGGGCGGCCTCATCACGCCGGACACCGTGGAGTTCGACGGCGGCTCGCTGAAGGTCGGCGGGATCACCTTCAAGAACGCCGGCGGCGCGGTGAACGGCGCGCTGGCGCTGCGCCGTGCGCTCCAGGTCTCGAGCGACGTCTTCTTCTACCGGATGGGGCTCGAGGCGAACGGCGCCGGCGACGGCCACCTGATCCAGCGCTGGGCCAGGCGGCTCGGGCTCGGCCGCAGGACCGGGATCGACCTGCCGGGCGAGAACGCCGGCCTCATCCCCAGCCCGGAGTGGCGCAACCGGCTGTTCAAGAAGCACCTGACCGACCGCCCGTGGTCGGTGGGCGACAACATCAACCTTGCCGTCGGGCAGGGCGACGTCCAGGTCGACCCGCTCCAGCTTGCGGTCGCGTACGCGGCGATCGCCAACGGCGGCTACGTGGTCAAGCCGCACCTCGGCCAGCGTGTGGAGGACTCCGTCGGGCGCGTGATCCAGGAGTTCCGCACGCCGGCGCGGCGCAAGCTGCCGCTCGACCCCGCCTACCGGCAGGCGATCATGGACGGGCTGTACGCCGCCGCCAACTCGCCGGGCGGAACGTCGTACCCGGTCTTCAAGGACTTCAGGATGAAGATCTGCGGCAAGACCGGCACGGCGCAGAAGGGGCTCGGCCGCGCCGACCAGTCGTGGTACGCCGCGATGGCCCCGTGCCCCAACCCGCGCTTCGTGGTCGTGGCCACGTTCGAGCACGGGGGCTTCGGCGCCACCACCGCCGCGCCGGCGGTGCGGAAGATCCTCTCCGAGCTGTTCGGCCTGAAGGACAAGGGCCCCACGCGGGGCTCGACGGCCGGCGTGAATCCATTCGGCTGATAGATGGTCGATCCGAACCCCCGCACCCCTGGCGCCGCTGCAAACCTTCGTTGGCCTGCGTCCTCAGTCGAGCCCATGCATTCATGCATGAACTCTCCCTGCGTCCTTGGCCAACTTGGTTTTCGCGGCCCCAGGGTCACGCGGGCCCGAATCGACCATCTAGGGACGATGACCCCCGACTCCTCTAGGTTCCAGGCATGAACGCGGCGCTCGGCTCGCAGGTCAGGTCCTTCGAGGACGTCGGCCGGCCGCGCTTCGGGATGTGGTGGCTGCAGCTCGATCCACTGCTGCTGCTCGCCACGCTCGGGCTGATCGGCTTCGGCTCCTACGTGGTCGGAACCGCCACCCAGACCGACATCCCGGGCAGCCCCGACTACTACCTCACGCGGCAGATCGCGTACGGGGTCGTGGGGCTGCTCCTGATGCTCGTGCTCGCCCGCTTCGACTACTCGCGGCTGCGCGAGCTCAAGCTGGGCGTGTACGGGGCGATGATCGGGCTCATCTTCATGACCCTGGCGCTCGGCACCGCCACGCGCGGCTCCAAGCGCTGGATCGATCTGCCGTTCTTCAAGCTGCAGTCGTCGGAGCTCGGCAAGGTGCTGCTGATCGCGGCGCTGGCGGGCTTCATGGTGGACCGCATGCGAAGGCTGTCGGAGAAGGAGACGACCAGCCGCATCCTTCTCCTGGCGATCCTGCCGGCGATGCTCGTCGTGATCCAGCCGGACCTCGGGTCCGGGATGGTCTACATGGCGATCGCGTGCGCGGTGCTGTTCGTGGCCGGCACGAAGTGGACACACTTCCTCGTGATCGGGGCGGTCACCGCGAGCATCGTCGCCGGCGTGCTCATCGGCGCGCCGGCCGCGGGCGTCCACGTGCTCAAGCAGTACCAGGTCGACCGCCTCACGGCGTTCGTCAACCCGACCGACGACCCGCGCCGCCAGGGCTACCAGCTCAGGCAGTCGCAGGTGGCGATCGGATCGGGTCAGAAGACGGGTCGCGGCCCCGAACACGCGACCCAGACAAAGCTCGACTTCCTTCCCGAGCACCACACGGACTTCGTGTTCAGCGTGGTGGGGGAGGAGTTCGGATTCATGGGGGCGGCGCTGGTGCTGTCCCTCTACGCGCTCCTCATATGGCGAGCGCTCCGAATATTGACCATGGCGAAGAACCTCTACGGAGCACTGATAGCGGGCGGCGTTGCCGCCATGCTGATGTTCCAGATCTTCGTCAACGTGGGGATGACCATCGGGATCATGCCCATCACAGGAGTCCCATTGCCGCTTCTGAGCTACGGGGGCTCCTCCGTAATCGTCACCTTCCTCGCGGTCGGCCTATTGCAGTCGATCCACGTGCAAGCACGCATGTCGGCCCTGGCCAAACGCCGCGAGCTAGTCGCATGAGAGGAACTTTTGAGAAAGCAAGTGCTCGTCACGGTCGACCGTGGCGAAACCAGAGTGGCCATCCTCGAGGCGGAGGGCAAGGCCCCCGCTAAGCAGGACGGCGCAGAGAAGGGCGGCCGTGGAGGCCGCGGAAGGGGCTCCCGGAAGGGCGCCGTGCCGCAGGGCTGGCGCGTCGGGGAGCTGTACATAG
>JAXDHW010000043.1:0-3615 GCA_034664365.1 Thermoleophilaceae bacterium | reverse complement strand
GGTTGCCGACGGCTCGGATCGACCGGACCTTCGTGCCGTCCAGTCGCTGCTCGTCCCAGTCCTCGTCCGGCGCCGTGCCGAACTTGGTCTGGCCGACCTCGTACCACGCCACGTCGCCGTCGGGGAGAAACGTTGGATTGAACGGCGTCTTGCCCACGCGCCGCCACCACACCGGGACTCCGTTCGGGTCGAAGAAGACCGCGAGGTGCTCGGCCGGCGTGACGAGGTACCACTCCGCCTGTGTCGCGCCGGTGTGCGTGGCCGTCCACGGCGGGAAGTCCGCCGGCAGGCAGCGCACGTGGTAGTGCGCGTTGCGGTCGGCCAGCCGCGCGTTGATCACGACCTGCTGGCCGGAGCCCAGCTTGACGTCCTGCTGGTACCTGCCGCCCTTCGCCGGCCCCTCGTCGAGGCTGGTGGTCTCGCCAGGCGGCACGTCGAACGACAGCGTGAGGTGCCCCGTCGCGCCGCAGCGGCTGACGAAGTCGGTCGTGTCCGGGTCGAAGCGAGGGATGAGCTCCGGCGAGCCGGTGATCTTCAGGGCGTCCTCGGCCGCGGCGGCGGGCGCGCCCAGCGCGGCGACCCCGGCCGCCGTCAAGAGTGCGGCGACGAGCCGGCGCCTCACTTGCGCGGGTGCATCCGGTCCATGGCGGCGCGGAGGGCCTCCGGCCGGAGCGCTCCCGGCGGCACCGGACCGGCGCGGTAGTTGCTCGGCTGGAGAAACCGGAGCCCGAAGACGCGGTCGCCCGCCGGGGTCATCTCCGATACGAACGGCGTGCCGCCCCACGCCGTCGCCCAGTCGCCCCCCGCGAGCTTCCGCGTGCCGCCGCCCCAGCCGGACTTGGGGACATCCGGGTCGGTGAGCTCCTCGATCAGGGTCGCCGTGCGCTTGTGCCTGTTGATCCGGTAGCGGACGACCCGCGGCGGCCGATCGCGTTCGGCGCCGTTGTCGTAGACGCTGACCGTCCCGTCGGGGAGGACCCGGGCGTCGTGCTGGCCGCCGAACGTCTTCGTTCCCGGGTGGTGTGGGTCGCCGATCACTTTCAGGCTCTTCTTCGTGTGGATGCCTCCGATCTTCCAGGTCACGCGCCCGGACGCCCTGTCGATCCGGTACACCGCGTCGTCGTGGCGGCAGGAGATCACGATCCCGTCGCCGTCCGGCGACATCGAGTTGATGTGGTACGCGTCGTACCACCGCACCTTCTCAGGGAACTTGCTCTGCGTCTCCACAAGGCTGGGCCAGCGGTCGGTCTCGTCGAGTGAGATGTGTCCGCGCGCGTTCCACCGCCAGACGAGGCGGCCGCGGCGCGTGAGCTCCTGGACCTCTGGGTAGTAGACCCGGGTCCGCCTCGGTCCGCCGTACTTGGTGAGGTCGACGCCGTCGCGCGGACGGTACGACTCCATCAGCAGGTGACCGTTGGGGAGCTCCTGGAACTCGTGCAGGTCCGTGGGCGTGCCGACGGTGCGGTGCCGTCGCACGACCTTGCCGTCCAGGCGCCGTTCGACGTACGCCTTGTCGAGCTGCTTGCCGAAGTGCTGGTCCGTACCGAGCGGGTAGGCGGCCACGTGGCCGTTGCTGAGCAGCGTGGGGTTGAAGGGCTGGTCGCGCTCCTTGAGCCACCAGATCGGAGCCCCGACAGGGTCGAACAGCATGATGTAGTGCCCGATCGGTCCAACCAGGTACCAGCGGGCCTGGGTCGAACCGGTGCGTTCGGACGTCCAGCGCGGAAACTCGGCCGGCAGGCAGCGCACGTGGTAGTCGGCGTCGCCGGCCGCCGAGTGCACGAGGATCGTCGTCGCCTGGTTCTCGCCGAGGGCGACGTCCGCCTGGAAGTGGCCCGACCTGGGTGGTTGGCCGTCGACGCTCACCTGTTGGCCGGCCGGCGCGGACACCGTGAGGCGAAGCCCGCCGGTCTCGCCGCAGCGGCTGACGTAGTCGTGCACCGCGGGGTCGAACGCGGGGAGGAGCGCCGGGTCGGCGCTCATGCTGAGTTTGGGCGGCGATGCGGCAGGGCTCGCGCCTACGCCCCCGGCCACGATCGCGGCGGAGACGAGCACGGCCGCCACGAGGCGGGTCAGGGCACGCACGGGACTGACGTTACATCGGTGGAATCGCGCTCGCCAGATGCGTTAGGTTCGCGCCTACCCCTGCGCACCCAAACCAAGGAGGGCTCCGAAATGCCCGAGGACACCGCCGTGACCACGCGATTCGACCTGCCCGGCTTCGACGGTGAACTGTTGCACTCGGGGGACGGCGGCTACGACGAGGCACGCGCCGTCTTCAACGGGATGATCGACCGCCACCCGGCCCTGATCGCCCGCTGTGCGACCCCCGACGACGTGGTCGCCGCAGTCAACCTGGCGCGCGAGCATCACCTCCCGCTGTCGGTGTACGGCGGCGGCCACGGGGTGACCGGATCGGCGGTCGTGGATGCCGGTATCTGCGTGGACATGCGCGGGATGAAGGGGATCGAGGTCGATCCCGAGGCGCGTACGGTCCGGGCCGAGGGTGGGCTGACCTGGGGCGAGCTCGACGCCGCGACCCAGGAGCACGGCCTTGCGGTCACGGGCGGGCGTGTGAGCGGTACCGGCGTCGCGGGCCTCACGCTGGGGAGCGGGAGCGGCTGGCTCGAGCGCAAGCTCGGCTTCGTCTGCGACAACCTCGTGGCGGCCGAGGTCGTGACGGCCGATGGGCGCAAGGTCACGGCGAGCGAGGACGAGAACGCCGACCTGTTCTGGGGCCTCCGCGGCGGGGGCGGCAACTTCGGCGTGGTCACCGCGTTCCACCTGCGGCTCCACGAGATCGGGCCGATCGTGCTCGGCGGGATGTTGATCTACCCGGCCGCGGCCGCCGGCGAGCTGGTGCGCTTCTACCGCGACTTCGTGCTCGGGGCGCCCGACGAGGTGGGCACCGGACTGGCGTTCATCACGGCGCCGCCACTCGACTTCGTGCCGGAGCCGGCGCGCGGCAAGCCCGTCGTGGGCGTGGTGGTCTGCTACGCGGGGCCTGTCGAGGAGGGCGAGGAGCGGATGCGGCCGCTGCGCGAGTTCGGGCCGCCCGCCGTGGACATGGTGCAGCCGATGCCGTACGTCGCGGTCCAGCAGCTGCTCGACCCGCCGAACCAGAAGGGGATGCAGAACTACTGGACGGCGGACTTCCTCGCCGACCTCCCCGATGAGGCCGTGGACGTCCTGGTGGAGCACGCGACCAATCCGGTCTCGCCGCTCACCCAGATCATCCTGGTGCCGGGCGGCGGGGCGATCGCGCGGGTGGACGAGGACGCGACCGCGTTCGGTCAGCGCACCGCGCCTTGGAACATCCACTACCTCTCGATGTGGCCCGACCCGGCGGCGAACGAGGAGAACATCGCGTACACGCGGGGACTGGCCACGGCGATGAAGCCGTGGACCACGGGCCGCGCGTACCTGAACTTCATCGGCGACGAGGGGATCGGCCGTGTGGAGGCCGCCTTCGGCACCGAGAAGTACAGGCGGCTTCAGGCGCTCAAGGACGAGTGGGATCCCGAGAACCTGTTCCGGCATAACCAGAACATTCCGCCTACTGCGGGCTCCTAGTAGTAGGGCTGCAGTACGGGCGCTTCTGTACGCGGCTGCGTC
>JAXDHW010000022.1:0-9496 GCA_034664365.1 Thermoleophilaceae bacterium | reverse complement strand
ACCGAGGAGCAGGCACAGCGGGTCCCCGAGGTGAAGGCGATGATCGACAACCCGCCCGACTGGCTCGAGGAGTGGTCGCGGCAGATCGGGGCCGAGCTCAAGGACGGCCTGCGCGAAGGCCCGAGCTGGATCGCGTTCGCGCAGGAGAACGGGACCGTCTACCACACCTACACGGTGATGGCGCCCGACCCGTTCGTCGCCCCGTACTACAGCTTCCTGCTCGACCGCACGCCGAAGGAAGGGCCCGGGGAGCCTCGCTCCTGGCGCAAGGACGAGTACCCGGACTGAACCGGCCCCCGCGCTAACCGGGCGCGGGGCGGATGACGGCCCTGTGGCTGCCGTGCCGTGAGCGCAGCCGCACCGTCACCGGGACCGTCGTCCGGAGTCGCGAGAGGTCGATCGCGCGTCGCGGGTGAAGCCGGGTTCGGTCGAGGTCGATCGTGATGCTCGAGATGTTCCGGAGGCTCCCGGCAAGCGCGTTCGCTCTCGCGGGCCGCGAGACGGGCTTGACCGTGAACGTGCACGAGTTCTCGGCCCAGCCACTCGCCACCCTGTCGGGCATCCGCTTGCGAATCGCCGACGGCCGGTCGTGAAAGAGCCCGTGCAGCTCGACCACGTCCGACGTCCCGACGTTCGTGAACGTGCAGTCGAAGCGGGTGTCCCGGGCCGGCAGGTGGATCGCGCTCTCCAGGTCGGTCAGGTCGATCCGCGCCGGCTGTCTCGGATTGGCGAGCTTGATCTTCGGGATCCAGGCCACGCCCGGGAAATTCGGTAGACCCGGGCGGCGCTTCTTCGGATCGGTGTAGTACGTGAGCCGCGCCGGGCGCACCTCCCGGGCCTCCGACGTCCACGGCTCGAACAGGGGATATGCCTGATGCACGAGGTTGAAGTCGTGGCCGCGCCCGTTCCACGTCATGTGCACGTACTCGTAGCCGAGCGCGTTGAGGTGATCGTCGAGCTTGGTGTAGCTCGGCACGTCGGTCGTGTCGAGATAGGCGGTGCCGTTGGTGAACACCCACGGTGTGTTGCGCAGGTTGGCGATCCGCGGCGAATCGGCATCGTGGTTCGACACGGTCGCCACCGCCGAGACGCGATCCGGCCACATCTCCGCGAAGAAGGGCGCACCGAGCCTGCCGCTCATCCCCATCACCCGCACGTGGCGCGGGTCATAGCGGTAGCGCCTCGTGGCCGCGAGGAACGCGTCCCGATCGGCGACCTCCTCGCCCACCACGTCCCCGTAGTTCCAGCCGTCCGTTCGCGCGAGCCCGGACGCCGTGATGCGGTTGTACCTGTTCGCGAGCGCGATCTCGTGCGAGAAGCCCATGTTGGGCGAGTCGAACACGTAGTTGCGCTTCACCGCGTCGCCCTCGTTGCCAACGAAGAACGCGTTGTGGTTCACGTTCGCCGGGTGGAAGAAGTAGTCGAGCGACGGCACGCGCGCCGTTCGGTCACAGCTCGCCTTCGGGAGCAGGACGGCGAGTGGCTGGCGGTGCCAGCGGTAGACGTAGTTCTCGTTGTGCAGGCTCTGCGGGAGGGAGACCAGCCCCTCCTCGGTGCGGTCCCAGGTCGAGAAGGACTCCACGCGCGGCCCCGTGACGCACCGTCTGCGGTCCGACGCACCGCGCGCCAGACGCCTGGGGTCCACGGTCCAACCGTCCGAGTCGATCGCCTTGGCATCCAGGTCGTTGGCCTGCTTCGTCTCGTTCCAGATCGAGTTCGGCTCGTTCTGGTTGAAGGCGAGGTCGTAGATGCGTGGCGCGAGCGCGAGGCTCCCGGGCGAGGTCGACTGGGTGTCCTGCGGAAGCGGGAGCGCCCACGAGTGCTTGGCCGCATCCCACACACCGGCGCCCGCCAGCAGACGCCAGCTCTTGCCGCCGGCGGGCGCGATCGCGGCACGCGGAACCATCACGTCGATCGTGTTACCGGCGAGGTTCACCTTCAGCGCGCCGCCCGCACCCACGAGATCGCGCGTCTTGCCGCCGGCGCCCGTCAGAGCACCGCCGCTTCCCCAGACCGTCAGGAACCGGTCCCAGCCGCCGCTCGCGACACCCGCGCCGAGCGGCCACGTGCCGCCACCCGAACCGCCACCGGGGTTCGTGTCGATCGCCAGGCCGATCACCGTCGAGGCCGGCTTCGGGAGATCGGTCAGGGAGAAGCGCAGCCACACGTGGCCCGCATCGACGGCCAGGCGAACGCCCGCGAAGTCGGCGACGTTGTCGTAGCTGTTCTGCTCGTCGAGCGGATCCCCCACGGGGTCGTGGTGCGGGTTCTTGGCCGGATAGCTGAAGTCCCCCGTGTGGCGGAAGCGCCCGACGTGGCCGCTCGGGGCGAAGCCGACCGGATGCGCGGGGTCGGCCGGGTAGGCATGGGGACTCAGGGCACCGATGAGCACGTCGGGGGCCATCGAGTTGAAGGTGTCGACGTTCGCGCCGTAGTCGTCGAACAGGTAGTCCGACCAGATCGCCTCGCCGCGACTGACGACGGCCTGGCCGGCCGGGCGCCCTGCGGAGCCTGCCCAGCGGTGCCACTGCGTGGCGGTGGCCGTGCCCGGGAGCACGGCGACCGCAGCCAGCGCCAGGAGTGCCGCGGACGCTCGCCGCATCACGGTCAGCCGCCCAGGGCGGCGATCGCGATCGCGCTGATGCGCTCCGAGAGCTCCGGAAGGTGGTCGGCGCCACGTGAGCGCAGACAGTCGCGCACGAGCTCCTCGATTCCGCCCACGAGGAACAGGAGCTCGTCCTCCGGGATCTCCGGCAGGTCACGGTCCTCCCGGCGCGCCAGGCGGGCCAGGCCCCCCCACTGCGCCTCCCAGCGCGCCAGGATGCCCGAGCGGTGCTCCAGCACAGCAGCTCCAGCACCGATGGCCTCGATGCTGTAGGCCCAGGCCGCCGCCGGCCTGATCGAAAGCTCGCGGAGATATGCCTCGACGCTGATTCGCGCACGCGTGCGCCAATCCGCGTCCGGATGGCGCCGGACCTCTGCGCGGATCTCGTCGAGGAGCAGTTCCATGCCTGCCTGGTACGCGGCGAGGAAGCAGGACTCGATGTCCGGGAACTGCTCGTAGAAGGTGCGCCGTGACACGGCTGCCGCCGCAACCACGTCGCCGATCGTCGTGGCCGCGTACCCCTTGTCGGCCACGGCTTCCGCGACGCCGTCCAGCAGCCGGCTCCGCTGCGCCGCCGCGACGGCCTCGCGCGTGAGCTGGTGCCTCCCGCGCGGAAGCTGTTCGCCGCTCCGGCGCTGAGCAACCGCCCCCTCCATATCCAGAAACTGTATCATACCCCGTTGGTACGATGAAGTTTCTAACTCGGATCGGGCTCGCGTTGCTGCTCCTGGCGGCGGTGCCGCCCGCGGCCGCTGCGGGGCGGCCCTCGTGGCCCGACGGCGGGCCGACGCTGCCTCGCCCACTCCCCGCCAGCCCGAAGGGCCACTTGCGTCCCTGGAGGGGCTCGCCGTCCGACGTCGTGGGCGGCGTCGTGTACTCCCGCGGCGAGCTGATCGTGACGGACAGTCCGTACGACGACCACGGGGCGGACACGGTCTTCAACACGGATCCGACCGACTTCGTGGTCGGCCCCGGTCAGGGCGCCAACGCCGCCGGGGGCTACGCGCCGGGTGTGACCGGCGGCGCCGACGGCGACTACCACTACCCGGACGGCGCCGCCTACGCGCGAAACGCCGCCGACATCGTGGAGACACGGGTGGCCGTGGATCGCCGCGCGTGGTACCTGCTCGTGCGGCTGAGCACAATGAACGATCCGCGCCGCACGGCGCTCGAGGCTCGGCTCGGCCGGCACGTCCTCCTGGTCCACGGCCGGCGGGGCACGTTCGACGGCAAGCGGGTCCGGGTTGCGGCCGACGCGCGACAGGCGTTGTTCGAGGTGCGGATCCGCCGCTCCCTGTACGACCCCGGGACGAACGTCCGCAGCCTGTTCGTGGCCAGTGGTGTGTGGGACCCGGCGGCGAGGTCGTGGTACGAGCCCTCGCCGGGTGGATCGCCCTTCTTCGACCTCGCGTACGTGCCCGGGGAGGGGATGAAGTCCTACTGGCGCGACACGCGGCAGTCGGGCGACATCGCGGCCGAGAGCTTCGGGCGCGACCGGCTGCGCGTCCGCTTCGGGGCCCTCACCGCGCACCGCTGCCGGCGAGAGCGCCGCTGCCGCCCCTATTCGGGACCGACGGTCGGGCTGTTCAGCCGGGTGGTTCGCTCGGGTCAGCGGCTCGGCCGCGGAGTCGGCCTTCAACAGAGGTACGCACAGGACTCGGGGACCTATCCCGCCAACCTCTATCGCTCGCCGTTCCAGCCGTACGCGATCTACGTCCCCAGGCACCGCACCGGCGCGATGGTGCTGCTGCTGCACTTCCTCGGCGGCAACTACATGAGCTATCCGATCAGCTCGATGCCGCAGGTGGGCGACTGGGCCGAGAAGCTCGGCGCCATCGTGGTGATGCCGCTGGCTCGCGGCGAGGGCGGCTGGTACGAGGGTGAGGCGGAGCGGGACGTGTTCGAGGTCGGGCGCGACGCCGCGCGGCACTACCGCGTGGATCGCGACCGCGTGTACCTGGCGGGCATGTCGATGGGCGGATTCGGCACGTGGCGGCTCGGGCAGCTCTACCCGGACCAGTTCGCCCGCGGCATCGTCTGGTCGGGCCCGATGACGCCCAACACCGTGTGGGCGTACCCCACCCCGCCGCCGAGCCCGTCGTGCGGCGCCGGTCAGCGGGCCGACTGTGGCTACAACCTGATGGACCTGTTCGGCAACACGCGCGACCTGCCGCTGTTCGTGGTCCACGGAGGAGCCGACGAGCTGGTGCCCTCGAGTGGCGCCGAGCATTGGATGGCCGACTACGCCGCGCGCGGCCACGCGACCTACCGCTACCTCTTCTATCCCGACCGGCGGCACGAGACGTCGTATCCCGGCAGTACGGAGCCGTGGGTGCTGAAATGGCTTGGCGGCCTGCCACGGAGGGAGACGAACCCGGTGCACGTGACCTACCGGATCCGGCGCGAGTTCCTCCAGCCGAGGTTCGGCATCTTCTACAGACGGGCGTACTGGACCAGGGGATTGCGGCTGGCTCCTCACGCCTCCGAGGGTCTGATCGACGCCAGCCGCAGCGGCGGGGCCGATCGGACCAAGACCCTCGGCGACTCCGTCGGCGCGGACGGCCTGGGTCCCTACCGGTTGCGGGGAGCGGACGTGACCGCGCCCGCCGCGACGCCCAACTTCGTGAAGCTCCACCTGTCGGGGTTGGTCCACGCCGTGCTGGACACGCGACGGATGGGATGGACCGCGGGCACGACGGGGCGGGTGACGGGTGACACCGATACTCCGCTCGACCTCGTCCTGAGGAGGCCGAGCGGCTCGGTGACGGTCCACCTGGAGCGCGGTCACTTCGACGTCGTGGTCGCGCGCGCAGGCAGCTAGACGCCTCGGCGTAGGCGGCGGAGGGAACGTTTACGCTCTGCGGATGCGGGGTTACGTCGCCCGCGTCCTGTTGATCGGCGGCGCGTACTTCGCGTCGGCGAAGCTCGGGCTCGCGCTGGCCTACGCCCAGGGGAACGTGACCGCAGTCTGGCCGCCGACCGGGATCGCGCTCGGGGCGATCGTCATCTGGGGCTACCGGTTCTGGCCCGGCGTCGCGCTCGGCGCCCTCCTGGCCAACGCGACGACCGACGTGCCCGCGCTCACGACCCTCGGCATCACTGTCGGCAACACGCTCGAAGCGGTGTGCGGCGCGGCCCTCCTGGCGCGCTTCGACTTCCGGCCGGCGCTCTCCCGCGTGAGGGACGTGTTCACGCTCGTGGTCTGCGCGGCTGTGATCAGCACGACCGTCAGCGCCACGGTGGGGAACCTGAGCCTCCTGGCCGGCGGGGCGATCGACGCGGACCGGTTCGGTTTCTTCTGGCGGCTGTGGTGGCTCGGCGACATGGGCGGTGACCTCCTCGTCGCGCCCGTCCTCCTGCTGATCGCGACTCGCGTGGCCTGGCCGAAGCTCACACGATCGAGCACGCTCGAGGCCGCGGTCCTCGCCGTGGCGGTCGCGGCCGTGAGCGTCCTCGCCCTCTCACCCGCGACCCCGCTGGCGTTCCTGGCCTTCCCCGCCCTGGTCGTCGCCGCCCTCAGGTTCCGTCAGCTCGGGGCCGCCGTCGCGAGCCTGATCGTCGCGTCCGTGGCCGTGTGGATCACCGCTCGTGGGCACGGTCCGTTCGCCGGCGGGGGGCAGGACGAGAACCTGCTCGAATCGCAGCTGTTCTGCGGTGTGGGCGCCCTGACCGCACTGCTGCTCGCGGCGGTGCTCACCGAGCGAAAGCACGCCGAGGACGCCTACCGCAGCGTCGCGGAGACGCTGCAGCGAAGCCTGCTTCCCGACCGCCTGCCAGACGTTCCTGGCGTCGGCTTCGCGGCCCGCTACCTGCCCGGCGGCGCCGACGTCGAGGTCGGTGGAGACTGGTACGACGCGATACACAATCCCGACGGCACGGTCAACCTCGTGATCGGGGACGTGGCGGGACGCGGGGTCAGGGCCGCGGCGACGATGGGGCAGCTACGCGCGGCGGCGCGCGCGTACATGCTCGAAGGCAGCTCCCCGGCGACGATCCTGGAGATGGTCAACCGGCTCGCGCACGCGGCGGGGCTCCGGGACATGGCGACGGCGATGTGCGTTGCCTACGAGCCGGCGTCCGGCCGGCTGGCGCTAGCCAACGCCGGCCACCTGCCACCACTGGTCGTCTCGCCGGGCGGGGACGTCCGAAGGCTCGAGGTCACGGGATCGCTCCCGCTCAACGTCGAAGCGAACACCCGCTACGCCGAGACCGAGGACCGGCTGGAGCCCGGGGAAACGCTGCTCCTCTACACCGACGGACTCGTCGAGCGCACCCACGAGACACTGGCCGCGGGCCTTCGGGACCTCGAGCGCGCCGCCTCGGAGGCCCCGACCGGGGTCGGCCCGCTCTGCGACCACATCGCGAACCACGTGCTCGGCGCCAAGAAGCGATCCGACGACGTCGCGTTGATCGCGTTCCAGGCTCTTCCCGCGGACAGCGAACCGCTGCACCTGCGCGTCCCGGCTATCCCGGAGGCGGTCGGCGACGTGCGCCGGTCACTCCGCAGGTGGCTCGAACAAACCGGCGCCACCGACGAGGAGTCGCACTCGATCCTCGTCGCGGCGGGGGAAGCCTGCGCCAACTCGATCGAGCACGCATACGGCCCGGACGACGCGGAGCTGGAGGTCGCGGCCCACCTCGACGCAGGGGTGGTCAGGCTGACCGTCCACGACTTCGGGCAATGGCGAGCGCCCCGCGGGGAGCACCGCGGTCGGGGTCTCGAGCTCATGCGCGCGATGATGGACGACGTCGCCGTGACCAACCGCGACGACGGCACCATCGTCGAGATGTCGCGACACCTCGCGGACGCGGCAACCGAGCCGCCGCGTCCACGGCCGGCAGCTCCACCGCTGCCGCGGGTGCCGCTGCCGGCGCCCAGCGCTTCGGCCGCCACGGTCCTCGGGGAGGCCGGCCTGCGAGTGAGTCGCGACGACGACGTGGTGATCGCGGCGCTCGACGGCGAGATCGACATCGCCAACGCCCGGGACGTCTTCGGGCGGGTCACCGCGGCGCTCGACAACCGCGCCCGCGGGCTCGTGCTCGACCTCTCGACGACGCGCTATCTCGACAGCTCAGGGCTTCAGGGGATGCTCGAGCTGTCCCGGCGCACGCGACTTCGCGGGCAGGAGCTCCGCGTCGTCGCGCCACTCGAGTCGGCACCACGGCGCGTGCTCGATCTCGTCGGCGCGCAGGACTCCATGCGCATGCACACCGCGCTCGCCGACGCGCTGGCCGGCTTCCCGGTGGCGCCGTCGCCCTGATCGCAACAGTCGGGGCGGCCAGATTTGAACTGGCGACCTCCGCGTCCCAAACGCGGCGCTCTAACCAGGCTGAGCTACGCCCCGTGGCGTGGGCGTCCACCCGGGCGCCCCGTCGGTCAAGTGTAAGGGCGAGCGGTCGATTTAAGGCTCAAGTTCACGGCCTTCAAGGAGGAAGGCAATGTCCGCCGCCGCATACCCTCAGCTTCGCCGCCGCATTGCACTCACCGTCGCCGCCGCCGCGGCGCTCGGCGCCATGGCGCTGCCGGCCAGCGCCGCCGCGCGCCGCTGCCACCACGTCAATGCGGACCCGAACCGGATCTCGATCGAGAAGGCGCAGCGGGCCACGCTCTGCCTCCTCAACCGCAAGCGCCGGGTCCACGGCGTCCACCGCGTGAGCGAGAACCACCGGCTCGACCTGGCCTCGACGCGTTACGCCCAGGACATGGCCCGTCACGACTTCTTCGAACACGGCGACTTCGTCGGGCGCATCGAGCGCACGAACTACCTCGCCGGCGCAGGCAGCTGGACGGTCGGGGAGAACATCGCCTGGGGCGGCGGCAGCTACGCCACACCCCGGTCGACGGTCGAGATGTGGATGAACAGCCCGCCGCACCGCCACAACATCCTCGATCCGCACTTCCGCGAGATCGGGATCGGCATCGCGCGCGGCACGCCTGTGGCCGGCGTCGGCGGCGCCACGTACGCCACGGACTTCGGGGCGCGCGGCTAGCCGGCGCAGCGCTTTGTAGCCTGACCCGGCCATGGCCGAGGTCCAACCGCTGCGAGCGCTGCACTACGACCTCCGCGCCGTCGGCTCGCTCGACGCCGTGACCGCTCCGCCGTACGACGTGATCGACGCGGCCAAGCGCGCCGAGCTGGTGGCGAAGAGCCCGTGCAACGTCGTCGAGGTCGACCTGCCCGAGGCGCCGGGCGGCGACGATCCCTACCTGCACGCGCAGACCACGTTCGAGGCGTGGCGCCAGCAGGGCATCGTGGTGCAGGACCGCGAGCCGGCGCTCTGGCCGGCCACCCAGGAGTACGCCACGCCCGACGGCGAGCGCCGAGTCCGCCACGGCTTCCTCTGCCGCGTGCGCGTCGAGGACTACGGCCCCGGCCGGATCCGCCCCCACGAGCGCACGCAGCCCGGACCGAAGGAGGACCGGCTGCGGCTCACGCGCGCCACGCGCGCCAACCTCTCCCCCATCTTCAGCCTCTTCCCGGATCCCGACGGGAGAGCGTGGTCGGCGCTCGAGCCCTCGACGGAAGGCGAGCCGTTCGGCAGCGCCACCGACGCCGACGGCACGACCACGACCGTCTGGCGCTGCGCGGACGAGACGGCGATCGCGGCCGTGCGGGACGCGCTGGCGGACGCCGAGCTCCTGATCGCCGACGGCCACCACCGCTACGAGACCGCGCGCGTCTACGCCGAGGAGGTCGGCGGCGAGGGCGAGCACCGCTACACGCTGATGTTCCTCTGCTCGATGTCGGATCCGGGCCTCACGGTCCTCCCCACGCACCGGCTCCTCACCGCGCTCGACGGCCGCCGCGACGCGCTGCGCGCGGCGCTCGAGCAGAACTTCGAGGTGAGCGCGGTCGAGCCCGATCGGCTCGCGCCGAAGGACGGCTCCGG
>JAXDHW010000016.1:0-9189 GCA_034664365.1 Thermoleophilaceae bacterium | reverse complement strand
GCGCCGGCGTCCTTGTCGGCCTTGGACTCGATCATCGCGCCGAAGCCGACGCCCTTGTGCCCGATGCGCCGCTCGATGACCTTGTCGAGGTTCGCGAACGCGCCGCCGCAGATGAACAGGACGTTCGTGGTGTCGATCGTCAGGAACTCCTGGTGCGGGTGCTTGCGCCCGCCCTGCGGGGGCACCGACGCGACGGTGCCCTCGAGGATCTTCAGGAGCGCCTGCTGGACGCCCTCGCCCGAAACGTCGCGCGTGATGGACGGGTTGTCCGCCTTGCGCGCGATCTTGTCCACCTCGTCGATGTAGATGATCCCCGTCTCGGCCTTCTTGACATCGAAGTCCGCGGCCTGGATCAGCTTGAGGAGGATGTTCTCGACGTCCTCGCCCACGTAGCCGGCCTCGGTGAGCGCCGTGGCGTCGGCGATCGCGAACGGCACGTTGAGGATCTTGGCGAGCGTCTGGGCGAGCAGGGTCTTGCCGCAGCCGGTCGGACCGAGCAGCAGGATGTTGGACTTCTGGAGCTCGAGGTCCTGCTCGTCCGACTGCATCATCTGGACGCGCTTGTAGTGGTTGTAGACGGCGACCGACAGCGTGCGCTTGGCGGGCTCCTGTCCGACCACGTACTCCTGAAGCACGGAGTTGATCTCCTTCGGCTTCGGGAGGTTCTCGAGGTCGAACGTGGCGGGGCCGGTCAGCTCCTCGTCGATGATCTCGTTACAGAGATCGATGCACTCGTCGCAGATGTAGACGCCGGGGCCGGCGATGAGCTTCTTGACCTGCCGCTGGGACTTGCCACAGAAGCTGCAGAGAAGCTGTTCGTTCGAGTCAGTCGGCCGTGCCACGCCGGTCCTCCCTGGGGGTCGCGCTCGCCGCGGCCGCTCGGGTCCTCATAAGGTAGCGCCGGATACCCGACCTGGCGGCGCTTGTCCGGGGCGGGAGCATGCCTGGGTCTTTTCGCCCCATTGGCCCGATTCCTTCAGTCGCGCCCCTGCGGCGACCCGGACGGTCGTCCGAGACGGCTACTCCGCGCGGACCGCGAACGTATCGCCGAGGCCGAGGATCTCGAGCAGTCGCGAGATCGCGCCGCGCACGCAGATCACGGAGAAGCCGCGGTCGAGGGCCCTCAGGCGCTTGGACGCGTTTAGGAGCGTATGCGCGCCGCTGGAGTCCATGAACGTGACGTCGCAGAGGTCGACCACGACCTTGCTGTCGCCCTCTTCGATGGCACGGTCGAGCTCGGCTTCGAGCAAGGGTGCCGTTAGAAAGTCGATGTCCCGCTTCGGGACGACGACCCTGATGTCTCCCAGCTTGTGCTGCGAGACGGAAAACTCCTCCTGCTGCTGCGACATCCGCGAGTCCTGACGGTCGGCCTGTGTGGCGACACTACATCGCGATGGGTCCCAGCGCCAGCATATTTCCCCGGAATTTCCGGCGAATGGCGGATGTTCACCCAGACGGGTGATGGCGCGCTACGACCCGGGGGTCCAGAGCTGCTCGGAGCGGTCCTTGCCCTCCTTCTCGGGTGTCCAGAGCTTGTCGCGCGCCTTGGCCTGCTCGACCGAGATCGGCGTGGCGTTCTCCACCAGGAGGTCGACGGCCTTCCGCATCGCGATGTCCTCGCGAAGCGCGTCGTCGCGCCCCTGCTGACGAGCGCGGTCGAGCACCTTGGCGAGCTCCTTGTCCGACGGCTCGGGCCCACCGCTGCCCGAGGTCGCGCTGCGCAGCGACTCGATCACCTCGTCGTCGGAGATCTCGATGCCCTCCGCCTCGACGATCGCGGCGAGCACGCTCTCGCGCCGGAGGGCGCGCTCCGCGTCGGGCTCGGCCTCCTGGACCAGCTCCTCCTCGGTCTTGCCCGTGATCTCGAGGTAGCGGTCCGCCGGGATGCCCTGGCGCTCGAGCTGGCGCCGCGTGTTGGACCACATCTCGTGGGACTTGGCGTGCACGAGGTCGTGGCCGAGGTCGATCTTGGCCTCCGCCGCGGCGGCGTCGACCACCGCCTCCCGGAACTCGCCGTCGATCTCGCGCTCGCTCGCCGCCCGGAGCTTCTCCTCGATGTCCGCGCGGAGCTCGTCGAGCGTGTCGAAGCCGCCGGCCTCGGCCAGCTCGTCGTCGAGCTCGGGGAGCTTCTTCTCCTTGACCTCCTTGACGGTGACCGCGAAGACGGCCTCCTTGCCGGCGAGGTTCTCGGCCCGGTAGTCCTCCGGGAAGGTCACGCGCACCTCGCGCTCGTCGCCGGGCGACGCCCCCTCGAGCTGCTCCTCGAAGCCCTCGACCAGGCGGCCGGAGCCCAGCTCGAGCGGCAGGCCGCGCGCCTCGCCGCCCTCGAACGGCTCGCCGTCGATCGTGCCCGTGAAGTCGACCACGACGAAGTCGTCCTTGGCCGCCGGCCGGTCCGCGTTCTCGAGCGAGGCGGCCTGCTCGCGCAGGCGCTCGAGCTCGGCATCCACCTCCTCGGAAGATGCCTCGGCCTCGCGGCGGCCCACCTCGAGCCCCCTGTACTCGCCGAGCTCGGCCTTCGGGCGCACCGCGACCTCGATCGTGAACTGGAGCGGAGAGCCTCGATCGGGCAGCTCCGTGAGGTCGAGCTTCGGGTCGCCGACGGCCGCGATCCCGGCGTCCGAGACGGCCTGCTCGTACCAGCCGGGGAGCGCCCGGCGGACGGCCTCGTCCAGGACGGCCTCGCGGCCCACGCGCTGCATCACGACCTCGGCCGGCACCTTGCCCTTGCGGAAGCCGGGGATCTTCAGGTCGCGGCCGATGGTGCGGGCGGCGGTGCCGAGCTCGTGCTCGACGGCGTCGGACGCCACCTGCACGTCCACGCGCACGCGCGAGTCGCCCAGCTCGCTCGTGTCGGTCTTGACCTGTCCTGGCATGGCGGCGCCACGATAGCGTCCGGTCGGTGGCCGCCCTGCCCCCGTCGCCGCCCGCCCGCCGCTTGGCCGCGTGGCTCTACACGGGGCCGCTCGGGCACCTCTGGTCGACCGGGGCCGACGTGGTCGTGCTGTGGGGGAAGTGGGGCTGGGCCGCGCTGCGCGCGCGCCTCACTCGAACCGGTAGATGACGCCGGGCGGCGCAGGCGGCTCGGCGGCCTCGGCGAGCCTCGCCAGCGCCGCCGCGAGCACCGGCGCGAACGCCTCGCCGCTCGCGCCGATCAGCCGCAGCAGCTCCTCCACCGGCGTCGCCTCGTCCTTCACGCCGTTGGCGTAGTCGGTCGCGTAGCCGAGCAGCGCGTACGGCATCTCCGCCTCCCCGGCCAGCACGGTCTCGGGGCCGGCCGTCTGGCTCACGGCGGTGACGCCGGCCATCGCCAGCGAGCGGATCTCGGCCCGCGTGTTGAAGCGCGGACCGTCCACATGGCCGTAGCAGCCGCCGTCGCGAGCCGGGATGCCCGCGTCGCGCGACCCAGCCAGCAGCGCCTGCCGCACGCCCTCCGAGAAGGGCCCCTCGTAGATCCAGTGCCCGCGCTGCGGATCGCCGGGCTCGTCGTACAGCGTGCAGAGCGAGCCGTCGGCGAGCCGGTTCGAGAGGAAGTGCAGGTCGTCGAAGACGATCAGCGAGCCGAGCGGCACGCTCGGGTCGACCGCGCCGCACACGGTGACCGCCACGATCGCGTCGGCGCCCGACTGCTTCAACGCCGCGATGTTCGCGCGGTGGGCGACGTGGTTGGACAGCCGAACGTGACCGGGGCCGTGCCGCGACACGTGCAGGACCTCCACGTCACCGAGCTCGAACCGGGTGACCGGCACGTCGCCGTGCACGGTGATGACCTGCTCCGGGTCGGCCGCGCCGGCACCCGGGAGCGAGTAGGTGCCCGTGCCGGTGAGCACGCCGACCCTCATGCGGCGCAATCTACCCCTGCGTCCGCAGGGCGGCCTGCCGCGCGGTGCGCTCGTCGCTCGCCGGCAGCAGGTACTGAGTGCAGCGGAACAGCGCCAGGTCCTTGCCGTCCGACTCGCGCGTGACGACCGCGTCCCACACCTGCGTCCTGCGGCCGCCGTGGGCCATCGTGGCCAGGCAGCCGAGCCCGTCGCCGGCGCGCGCGGAGCGCAGGAAGTTCGACTTGAGCTCCACGGTCGTGAAGCCGGCGACCTCGTCGGGAACGCTCGCGATGCAGCCCATCCCGCACGCGGTGTCGGCGAGCGTGATGATCGCGCCCGCGTGGAGGAAGTCGTTCGGCGCGAGGAACTCGGAGCGCACGTCCATCCGCGCCTCGACGCGGCCCGGCTCGACGGCGATCACCTCGAGACCGAAGAGCCCGGGCAGCCGGCCGTCCGTCGAGGCCTGGAACCGCTCGCGGATCCCGGCCAGGTCAGCCGATGTGCTCGACCGCCTCGATCGCATGGTCGAGTCCGGAGACCTGGCCCATGTGGCCGAGCGAGTCGAGGTGGTCCTGAAGACGCTGGAAGTGGTCGTAGAGGCAGAGCCGCCGGACGTGGATCACGGGGATCTCGTCGTGCTGGACCGTGCGGGCCTCGGTCTCGCCGGTGCGTCCCGGCGCCACGAAGAGGTGGGTGATCTGCGTGTCGGCGTTGCCGTGGCCGAGGTAGGTGCTGTCGAGCCAGATGCCGCGGTCGCGCAGCGTGGTGGACAGCACGAGGGCGTTGGGTCCGGCCTCGGTGAGGATCGTCTCGCTCCTCACGGGCAGTCCATCCAGCCGGATCCTGCAGACGATTGGCCTCCGCATGCAAATACGTTAAGCGAGGTGGCTGCCGTTCGCAAGCGGGTTCATGAGCGCTTGCAGGCCAACCTGGACGGATGTTCGACCCGCCGGGCGGACGTTCAGCCCGACGGCGCGGAGCTGCGCCGCGGCGCGCGGAAGTCGCGACGCTCGCGGGCGGAGCCCTTGAAGCGGCCGCCCGGACGGCGGCGCTCGATCTTCAGGACCGTGCCGCAGATGTCGCAGGTCTCGGCCCCCGACGCGCCCGGCGCATGGCGGAGCAGGCTCCACCTGACCGCACCGCAACCGTCGCATCGAGCCAGCACACTCATGGGGCAGTACGTTACCCCATTTGGGCGCTTTGAAACATTTGCCACAAAGGGTGGCTTGGGCAGGGTAGGCTCCCGCGCCGATGGATCTGGGACTCGAGGGACGGGTCGCCCTGGTGACGGGAGCGTCGAAGGGGCTCGGCCGCGCCACCGCCGCGGTGCTCGCGCGCGAGGGCGTGCGGGTGGCGATCAGCTCGCGCTCGCGTGAGCGCATCGACGCGACCGCGACGGAGATCGGCGCCCGCGGGTTCGTCCATGACAGCGGCGACCTCGATTCGGCGGCCGCGCTGGTCGAGTCGGTCGAGGCCGAGCTCGGCGCGATCGACGTGCTGGTGGCCAACACCGGCGGCCCGCCGCCGGGCGCCGACCCGCTCGGCTTCACACGCGAGCAGTGGGAGACGGCCTACCGCAACCTGGTGCTCGCGCCGATGGCGCTGATCGAGCGGGTGGTGCCAGGTATGCGCGAGCGCGGCTTCGGCCGGATCGTGAGCATCGGGTCGAGTGCCGTTCGCGAGCCGATCCCCAGCCTCATGCTCTCGAACGCCCATCGCTCCGGGCTGCTGGCCGCGCTCAAGACGCTCGCGCGGGAGGTCGCCCGCGATGGCGTGACCATCAACTCCGTGTTGCCGGGCCGGATCGCGACCGACCGGATCGTGGAGATGTCGGGCTCGCGCGAGGCCGCCGACGAGGCCGCGCGAGCGCAGGTCCCGGCCGGGCGCCTGGGCACCGCCGAGGAGTTCGGGGCCGTGGCGGCATTCCTCTGCTCGGAGCGGGCGGCGTACGTGACCGGCACCGCCGTGCTGGTCGACGGCGGGCTCACGCAGGCCACGTAGTCGGCGCTAGTCGCCGAGCTCCTCCGGGACGAGCCGCAGCTCGAGCGGCCGCCCGCCGCGCACGACGGTCACCGGCACCTCCACGCCGATCAGCTCGGCCACCATCAGCCGCTGGAGGTCGTAGACGGAGGCGGTGGGCGTGCCGTTGACCGACACGATCAGGTCCTCCGCTCGGAGGCCGGCGCGGTCGGCGGGGCTCTCCGGCAGGACCTCGACCACCTCCACGCAGCTCGCCATGTCGAACCGCCGGCGGGCACGCGGCGGCAGCGGCCGCGGGCCGCCCGCGATGCCGAGATAGGCGCGGCGCACACGCCCCTCGCTCATCAGCGCGCCGATCACGTTCCGCGTGGCGGCGTTGATCGGGACGGCCAGTCCGAGCCCCACGCCGGCGACCGCGGTGTTGACCCCCACCACCTCGCCGCGGCCGTCGACGAGCGCGCCGCCGGAGTTGCCGGGGTTGAGCGCGGCGTCGGTCTGGATCACGTTGTCGATCACGCGCCGGGCGCCCCGCGAGCTGGCGGGAAGCGACCGCCCGAGCGCCGAGACGACACCGGCCGTGACCGAGCCGGCGAAGCCGTTTGGGTTGCCGATGGCGACCACGAGCTGGCCGACCCGCAGGCGCTCGGCGTCGCCGAGCGTGGCGGGGACGAGGTCGCCGTCGTCGGCGCGCAGGATGGCGAGGTCCGAGAAGGGGTCGCGCCCGACGACGGTGAAGCGCAGCTCGCGCCCGTCGACGAATGACGCGCGACCGCCGCTGTCGCGACGCGCGACCACGTGCGCGGAGGTGAGCATGTAGCCGTCGGGCGTGAGCACCACCGCGCTCCCGCCGCCGGCGGCGACGTGCCCGCGGCGCGTGCTGCGCGTTACCCGCAGGTTGGCGACCGAGGGCGCGAGCCGCTCGGCCACGCCGGTCACGGCCCGCGAGTACGCGTCGAGCGCCTCGCGCTCCTCCTCGGGCACGGGCGTCGCCTCGGCGGGTGCCGAGCTCACGCGTCCCCCTCTCCGCCCAGCGTGACCACCACCTCGCGCTCCTCCACCCCGCGGACCGCCACGAGCCTGAGCTCGCCGCCCGCGGCCACCCCGTCGAGCGCGGCGTGCAGGTCGTCGAGCCTGGCGAGGTCGCGGTCGGCGGCGCGCACGAGGAGGTCGCCCTTCTCGACCCCGGCGCGGTCCGCCGCGGAGTCGCGCTCGACGCCGTGCACCAGGAGGCCGTCGCGGTCCGGGAGCCCGACCGCCCGTCGCAGCCGCCGCGCCACCCGCGCGGGGGCGATCGCCACACCGACCCGCGGCCGCGCGACGGACTCGCCGCGCCGCAGCGCCTCGATCCGCTCGGCGAAGCTCTCGTCGGCGGCGAGGGCGAGGATCAGCCCACCGTCCATGCGCACGGAGTTGATGCCGAGCAGCCGGCCGTCGGCGTCCACGAGCGGTCCGCCGGACGACCCGCGCGGGAGCGGAGCCGTGTGCTCGATCGCCCCACGGAAGCGGCGGCCACGCGGACCGCGGAAGCTGCGCTCGGTGGCCGAGACGAGACCGAGCGTGGCACGCAGGCCGCGCCCGCCGGGGTTGGCGAGCGCGAAGACGACGGTGCCCGGGCCGAGGTCCGGGTCGTCGGCGACCTCGAGGGGACGCACGTCGCCGGTGTCGACCTCGATCACCGCGATGTCGCCGTCGGCGTCGACGCCGGCCACCTCGCCGGGCTCGGTCCGCCCGTCGCCGAACGTGACCGTGACCTCGTCGCCGCGCAGGTTGTGCGCGTTGGTGACCACGTTGCCCGCGGAGACGACCACCCCGGACCCGCGCCCCCAGCCGCGGCCGAGGCCGACCACTGCCGGCCCGACCCGCTCGACGACGGCGCCCACCGAATCGCTGATCTCTTGCAGTACCGCCATTCCGACCTCGATCCCGAGTAGAGTTACTAGCAAGTTGCAAGTTACTACACGCGACACCTCGGCCCTGAGCGCCGCGCTCGACCTCGTCGGGGACCGCTGGACGCTGCTGCTCGTGGAGGCGATGCTCGACGGGCCACGGCGCTTCGGCGACCTCCAGGAGGCGGTGCCCGGCATCGCGCCCAACGTCCTCAGCCAGCGGCTCCGTCACCTCGAGCGCGAGACCCTGGTCCTCGCGCGGCCCTACTCGCGGCGTCCCCCCCGTTTCGCGTACGAGCTCACCGAGAGCGGCGCCGAGCTGGCGGGCGCACTGCGGCTGCTGGCCGACTGGGGCGCGCGGCAGTCGGAGCACGTGGACTCGCTGCGTCACGACGACTGCGGCACGGCCCTGGAGGCGCGCTGGTGGTGCGCCTCGTGCGAGGTCGTGGTGGACGAGCGCGACGCCAGCGACGCGCAGATGGTCTGACCGCCCGCGCCGGGATACTCGCGGCGATGGCGGGCAAGCGTTCTGCGCTGGGCGAGGTCAGGGCGGTGGCCGGCGGCCACACGCCCACCCACCTGCACCTTCGACAGCGCCTCGGCGCGATCGCGCTGGCCACGATCGGCGTCGACGCGCTCGGCTCGTTCCTCGAGTTCCACCTCGAGCGGCACGCGGCCGGCACGCAGATCCACAACTTCGGCGACGCCGTCTTCTGGACCACGACCCAGTTGCTGACCGTGTCGTCCCAGCTGCCCAACCCTCTCTCGACCGGCGGCCGCGCCGTCGACGTCTTCCTCCAGATCTGGGCGATCTCGGTGGTCGCGGCGCTGGCGGGCTCGTTCGGGGCGTTCTTCCACCGCCGCGGGCTCGAGCGATCTCCGCTGGAGCAGCCGCCTACGGGCTAGCCGAGAAGTCGCGCAAGCGGGTGGAGACCGTCACGAGCGCGGCCACGAGACCAGCCCCGCGCGCGAGCGCCACGACGTAGGTCATCCCGTCGCGGGAGCCGTCGATCACGTCCTGGATCGACAGCGACGGGTTGGCGGCGGCCGCGAGCGCGAACGCCGTGGCCACGCCGAGGTGTATCCGGCCCCAGACCGGCGCGCGGCGCCACTCCCACGCGGCGAAGCCGGCGAAGAGGAGCGCGGAGAGGATCAGCGGGGCGTGGAGGGCGGAGGTCATGGACTCGGTATCGGTCGAGGTCCAGCCTCTCCTGAGACGCGCCCTACGTCAAGCCCCCCGATCCGGTCAGAATGCGCCGGCCGATGCGCCCGCGGCTCGACCCAGCCACCTTCCGCCTGCCGGTCGAGCGGTTGCGCGAGGGCTACTACAGCGACGCGTACTTCAACTTCACCAAAGAGCTCCTGGAGGAGCGCGGCCGCCACCCGCGCGTGGTGATGCAGGCCTTCCAGAAGTCGCGCTCGGTGCTGGGCGGGGTCGACGAGGCGATCGCGATCCTCAGGCTCTGCTCCGGCAGGGCGCGCGAGGACGGCGGCTGGGAGGA
>JAXDHW010000007.1:0-15924 GCA_034664365.1 Thermoleophilaceae bacterium | reverse complement strand
GCCTCCGGGGTGAGCATCGCGTACATGCGCGTCCGATAGCGCTCGTCCTCGCGCTCGCCGCGCTCGCCGCGCCCGCGGTGGCCGCCGCCAAGGGACCCAGCGCGACCATCCGCCGCAGCGCCCACGGAATCCCGCACATCATCTCCAAGAACTGGGAGGGCATCGGCTACGGCTACGGCTACGCGTTCGCCCAGGACAACATCTGCCCGATGGCCGACGACTACGTGACAGTCCGAGCCGAGCGGTCGAAGTTCTTCGGCCCGAGCGACACGTACGCGCAGCGCGGCAACGGCACCACACCGACGAACCTCAACAGCGACTTCTTCTACCAGCGCGCGATCGACAAGAGGATCGTGGAGAAGCTGGTGGCCAAGAAGCCGCCGCTCGGGCCGCTGGCCGTGGTGAAGCAGACGGTGCGCGGTTACGTGCGGGGCTACAACCGCTTCCTCGCCGACACCGGGGTGAAGAACATCTCGGATCCGGCCTGCCGCGGCAAGCCGTGGGTGCGGCGGATCAGCGTGATGGACGCGTACCGGCGCTTCTACCAGCTCGGCATCCTCGCGAGCCAGGGCGTGGCGCTCGACGGCATCGGGGGGGCGCAGCCGCCCGGGATCCCGATCGGCGGGATCAACACGCCGAGCGCGGGCATGCTCCAGAAGTTCGGCGAGCGGCTCACCGACCTCGGCATCGGCAGCAACGCGGTCGGGCTCGGGAGCGCGGCCACGAGCAACGGGCGCGGCCTGGTGCTCGGCAACCCGCACTTCCCGTGGGACGGCACGGAGCGCTTCTACGAGGCGCACGCCACGATCCCCGGCAAGGTGAACGTGATCGGCGGCAGCCTGTTCGGCGTGCCGGCCGTGCTGATCGGGCACACGAACGGGCTGGCCTGGAGCCACACCGTGTCGACCGCCTTCCGGTTCACGCCATTCGAGCTGAAGCTCGTGCCGGGCGACCCGACCAGCTACCTGTACGACGGCCAGGCGCGCAAGATGCGTGCGGACAAGGTGACGGTCAAGGTGAAGCAGCCGGACGGGTCGATCCAGCCGCAGACGCGGACGCTCTACTCGTCGCACCACGGGCCGATCCTGACCTCGATCCTCGGTCTCCCGATCTTCCCGTGGACCCCCGAGCGCGCCTACGCGATGGGCGATGCCAACGGCGACAACTTCCGCTACCTCAACCACTTCTTCAAGGTCGACGTGGCCCAGACCGTGAAGCAGCTCGACCGGGTCGAGCGCAAGTACCAGGGCATCCCGTGGGTGAACACGATCGCCGCCGACAAGACCGGCAAGGCGTACTACGCCGACATCGGCTCGATCCCGAACGTGCCGGACGCGAAGGTCGACCAGTGCGTGAACGGCGTGCTCGGCAAGGCCGTGTATCAGGCGGTGCCGGGACTGCCCGTGCTCGACGGCTCGACCTCCGCGTGCGAGTGGAGCAGGGACCCCGACGCCGTGGTGCCCGGCATCTTCGGCCCCAAGCACCTGCCGTCGCTCTTCCGCGCCGACTACACCGAGAACTCGAACGACAGCTACTGGCTGTCCAACCCGCACCACCCGCTCGAGGGCTTCGACCGGATCATCGGCAACGAGCGGGCGACGCGCTCGCTCCGCACCCGCAACGGGCTGACGATGATCGAGCGGCGGCTGCACGGCAAGGACGGGCGCAAGGGCAAGGGCTTCGCGCTGAAGGACATGACGTGGATGGTGTTCAACGACCGCCAGTACGCCGGGGTGCTCTGGAAGGACGCGCTCGTGGCGATGTGCAAGTCCGACGGGACCGAGCCGAGCGAAGGCGGGACCGTGGACGTGTCGGCGGCGTGTCCGGTGCTGGAGAAGTACTCCAACGTGGACAACCTCGACGCCAAGGGCGCCGTGCTGTTCCGCCGCTTCGTGGAGCGCGTGCGCTCGAGCCCGGCGCCGGTGGGCCTGCCGACATCGTCGGAGATCTACACCAAGCAGTTCGACGCCTCCGACCCGATGAACACGCCGAGCGGGCTGAACACGGACAACCCGCAGGTCAAGACGGCGCTGGGCGACGCGGTGAACGACCTGCGCTCGAACGGCATTCCGCTCGACGCCACCCTGCGGACCTACCAGTACGAGAAGCGCGGCAGCAGGAAGATCCCGATCCACGGCGGGCCCGGCGGCGACAGCCTCTTCAACGCGATCAACGTGAGCTGGAACCCGCCCGCCGGCTACGACGACGTGCCGCACGGGTCGAGCTTCGTGATGGTCACGCAGTTCCAGAAGAAGGGCTGTCCCAAGAACCGCTCGATCCTGACCTATTCGTTGTCGACCAATCCGAAGTCGCCGTTCTTCGGTGACCAGACCGAGATGTTCTCCCGCAAGAAGTGGGTGAACCCTCCCTTCTGCCCCGCGCAGGTGCGCAAGCGGTCGAAGGTGGCCACGCGGCTCGGGCCGCACGGCGTGATCGCGAAGCACGGCGGCCACTAACCGCGCACCGTGACCGCCGTGGTCTTCGAGTAGCCGCGCGCGTACGGGTACGACGCCTCCGGCCTGACCAGCACGCGGAAGCGGTAGACGAGCCGCCCGCGCGTGGCGCCGAACCGGTAGCGGTAGTGCCAGCGGCCGCCGCTCGCGGCGCGCGGCGTGGCGAACGTGCGCCAGCGGCCGCGGTAGAACGCCTGGAGGTCGATCACCTTGCCGGCCGCCGGGATCGGCCGGCTCCGGAGACGGCCGCTGAACGTGACCGCCTGGCCATTGCTTGCCGAGTGGCGATCGGCCCCGATCGTGATTGCCGCCGGGACGCGTACCGTGACGTTGCTCGCGGCGGGACGCAGCGCGGCCGATCCGGCGTAGCGGAAGCGGAGCGTGCGGCTGGTGCCCGCCGGAACGGGATATGCGAACCCGCCTGTGGAGCTCGTCCGGACCCGCCGCACGAGCCGGGCGGCGGCGCCCGCCATCGCGGGGCGTGACCAAACCTCGACGACGGCGCCCGCTACGGGCGTGCCACCCGCCCGCAGGAGCGAGCCGCGCGCCTGCGCCCTCCTTCCGAACCCGACCGTGGCGGCCGTGAGCGGCTGCGCCCGCGAGGACGCGTGTGCCTGGACGATTCCCGCGCTGAGCCGCGTGGTGCCCCTGAGCGAGCCCGCGTCGACGAGCGCCGGCGACCCGCCGCGCCGACGGTCGCCCACCGCCCGGTTGCCCGCGCGATCGACCACGGTGGCCCGCAGCTCCCACAGCCCGGTCAGCCTGTCGTCGTCGAACTGCGCGACGAACCGCGATCCGTGCCGGCGCGTGGCCAGCGCGCGCCAGCCACCGCCGGAGCCGGCGCGGCGGATCTGGATCGCGCCGCTCGCGATCCCCGACGTGCTGTCGGCCGCCGCGACGCGGATCGCCCGGGGGTCCACCCGGTCGGTGGCCTCGAAGACGACCAGCTCCGGCGGCGTGCGGTCGATCCTGACGCGCACGGTGCGCTCGGCCGAGGCGTTGCCCGCCGCGTCGACCGCGTGGAACGAGACGACGTGCCCGCCGTCCTCCTCGAGCGTGACGGCCGCCGCCTCGCCGCGCACCCGCTCGGGGTCCGCCCCGTCGACGCGGTACTCGATGTACCCGCCGCTCTCGGTCGGCTCGCCAGCCGGTGCCGGATCCATGCCGGCGAGCTCAGCCTGGTCCGCCCCGCGAAGCGTCAGCACGACCGGCTGCGACTGCCAGGCGCCCGGGTCGGGCGCTCCCGGCGCCGCGGTGACCGGTGGCGTGCGGTCGACGCGGATCGTGGCCTCGCCGACGAACGGCGACGGCACGCCCGCCCCCGACACGGCGCGCGCACGCACCCGTGTGGCGCCCTGCGGCAGTCGCGCGAGCGGGTAGCTGTTGCCCCGCACGTCGACCGTGGCATCGGGATCGCTGCCGTCGACGGTCACGGAGTAGCCGCCGATGCCCGACACCGGCACGATCTGCCCCTCCCCCATCGCGATCGGCTCGTCGATCTCCGCCGCGTTGGTCCACCCCTCTCGGAGTGCCGGCTCGGCGCGTCCAGGCGGTACGTCGTCGAAGCGGAGGTGGACCGCCGGCGACCTGTTGCCGTCGTTGAAGTTGCCCGCGGCGTCCTCGAGCCACAACCGGACGGTGTAGTCGCCGGGCTCCGGGACCCTCAGGTCGTCGATCGAGGTGACCCCCTCGGCGCGACGCTCGCCCTGAACGCAGCCGCCAGCGGTGGTGTCGCACAGCTCGTAGTGCACCGCCGCGATCGGCGCCGCGCTGTCGGTGTTCTCCCAGGCGAGGCGGAAGCCGTTGACCGCACGCCAGCCCTCGCCGCCGTCGACCGTCACCTCTTCCGGGGCGTCCGGTGGCGTGTTGTCGGAGTTGAACGAGCGCACGAGCGCGCCGACGTTGCCGGCCGTGTCTGTGGCCTCGAGCCGCAGCTCGTGCGGGCCGTCCGCGAGTGCCTGCGTGTCAATCGTGTAGCGCGCCCTGCCGACATCCGCGCAGGGGATCCGGCGCGTGAAGTCGCACGCGTGCTGCAGGTCGTCGCGCTGGCGGCCGTCGACGTACAGGCGCGTGCTCCTGATGCCGACGTTGTCGCTCGCCGCATAGCCGATCGCCCGGCTCCCCGCCTGCCACGTGCCGTCCGTGAGCCGGCCGTCGCCCAGGTCCGTGACCGCGGGTGTGCTGTCGTCGCGCACGCGGACCGTGGCCGAGTAGAGGCGGATGCTCGCGCGGTCGTAGTACGGCGCGGAGTCGGGTGGCCCGGTCGCGCAGCCGCTGGCGCCCCCGCACGCGGTCTGCGCATAGACGCGGTGCACGCCCTGCGGGAAGCTGAAGCTGCGCGAGGTACCGGGCCACGCCGTCGACCACAGGCACAGGTCGTTCGCGTCGTTGGGCGGGCAGCCGAGGATCATCCTGCCGTCGGCGAAGATCCCGACCGACCAGTAGTTGGCCTTGCGGTGGAGCATGAACTGCGCCTCGAGCGAGACGATCGAGGCACCGTCCGGCGCGTCGAACGACTGCGTGGCGTACGAGAACGGAGGGGCGGTGCCGGCGTCGACCCGCGCGCCTGCCCGGATCCCGTTCTGCTCAGCCAGGCCGGTGGGACACTTCGCGCCGGTCGACATCAGCGCCGATGCCATGCCCGTCCACGAGCCGCTGGCGCCGCCGGGCGCCGCGTCACAAGCCACGACGTCGTACGTGCCCGCCCGGGCCGCGGCCGGCACAAGGAACAGGGCGAGCACCACCGCCCCGACTGCGAGAGCGAATCGGCCAGGAACGCGAGCAACCGTCACGACGACCCCCTTCGGGTGCGAGTCGAACTGTTCATGTGAGGAGGTAAGTCCCGCTCCCTCCCCATCTCGCCCCCTCTCCCGAGACGTTTCTCAGACCGAACGGCGCCTGTAAAGGGCGTCGACCCGCAATTTGCGCGTGGCCGGGGGGTCAGCAACCGACGCTCGGCCCGTCCGCATGGGCCGTTCGGGGTGTTGGCGGAGAGGGCCTAGTCGGAGCGGTTGCAGAGCCAGCGGAAGCCGGCCTGCATGAAGTCGTTGGCCGCCGAGGCGGCCAGCACGTTCGAGACCGTGCGCCCGGTGGCGGGCGACGCGACCCGCAGGCCGACGATGCCGAGCGCGCTCCACGCGCCCACGCAGCGCGTGCACGTCAGGAGCTCGCCCACCGCCCGCTGGAGGCGGCGGCCCTTCGGCCGCGGCGCGTGGCCGTCCTGCTCCACGAATGGCTCGCGCATCCACGTCCCCACCTTCTCGCGGGCGATCACCTTCGACAGCGCGAACGTGGCCGCCGACAGCGGGACCAGCTCGCGCACCGGGATCGGATCCTCGGCCGAGCGCTCGCGCGTCGCGTACAGAAGACCGGCGGCCAGCGCCGCGTACACGGCGTTGATCGCCGCGTAGTCGACTGGCTCGGTCTTGCGCCCGGACCCGCCGTGCGAGCTCTTCTCGCGTTCGATCCGCGCAGCCTCTTCGGTCGTCGCCATCGGAGCTTGAGGGTACCCGCGCGGGGCGGGCCCTAACGCGGCGCGGGCGCCACCGCGCGCTCGCCGAGCCGGAGCTGCAGCTCGCGCGGGCGCCGCGCGCTAGCGTGGTCCAATGGTCGACTGGTCGCTCGCCCGGCAGATCGCGCGGTTCGCGGCGGGCACTGGCGGCGACGACACGGCGCTGGACGCCGACCTTCCGGCCCTCGTCGCGCAGTCCGAGGGGCCGCTGCGCGACTACACCGGCCTCGAGCCGAGGACCGCTGTGCCGGCGCCGGAGGCGGTGAGCCGGTCGGACTGGGCCGACGTGAACCTCACCTCGCTGGAGTCCCTGCTCGCCCCGGTCTCCGATGGCCTCTCCGACCGCCTCGATGCCGCGGGCGCGTTCGCGGGCCCGCTGCGCGCCGTGACCGGCGCGACGCTCGCGGCTGAGGCCGGCCTCGTGATCGGCTACATGTCACAGCGCGTGCTCGGCCAGTACGAGGTCTCCCTGCTCGACATCGAGCAGCCGCCCCGGCTCCTGTTCGTGGCGCCCAACCTGGACAAGGCGGTGCGCGAGCTGGGCGCCGATCGCGACAGCTTCCTCGGCTGGATCGTGCTCCACGAGCTCACGCACGTGCTCCAGTTCTCAGGCGTCCCCTGGCTGCGCGAGCACATGTCGGCGCTCATGCGCGAGTACATGCGGACCGTCGAGGTCCGCTTCGAGCGCGGCGCCGCCGGCGGGCTGCCCACGCTGCCGGATCCGTCGCGGATCGTGCAGGAGTTCCGGGAGGGCGGCCTCGTGGCGCTGGTCCAGACCCACGAGCAGCGGCGCCTGCTCGGCAGGATCCAGGCCACGATGGCCGTGATCGAGGGCTACTCCGAGCACGCGATGGACGCCGTCGGCGAACGGGTGCTCCCCGAGTACGCCGGCCTGCGCGACTCGATGGAGCGCCGGCGCCGCAGCCGCTCGTACCCGGAGCGGGTGCTCCAGCGGCTGCTCGGTCTCGACCTCAAGATGCGTCAGTACGAGGAGGGCAAGGCGTTCTGCGACGCGGTCGCCGAGCGCGGCGGGATCGCGGCTCTCAATCGCGTGTGGGAGGCGCCGGAGTCGCTGCCGTCGCTACGCGAGCTGCACGACGCGGACGCGTGGCTGGAGCGGATCGGCTCCCAGCCGGCTGCTCCACCCGCCGCGGCCTGAGCCGCCCGGCGCGCCGCGCGAACCGCGGCGGGCCAACCCTCGTGTGACCCACCTCACAGCCCCGGGGTTTACGAACACCTGTTCTCCGGCTACATTCTTATTGTCGTTAGAACTAACAACCTTAGATTCGCTCCAACCGGGAGCGAGCATTGAGGAGGAGCAACACGACAATGGCTACCCAGACCAACACCCGACGTTCGAGCACCACCCGCCGTTCCAGCAGCGGTAACCGCTCGAGCGCCAGCACCCGCCGCCGCAGCACTTCCAGCGGCCGCACCACCGCCCAGCGGAGCGCCAGCGCCAAGAAGGCCGCTGCCACCCGCCAGCGCCGGACCGCCGGCTCGAGCGCTCGTCGTACGCGTTCGGCCGCCCGGACCACCGCCCGGAGCGCTACTCGGACGGCGAGCCAGACCGCGAAGGCTCAGGCCACCGGCCTCGAGGCGATCGCGAAGCAGGCCGAGAGGGCTGTCCTGATCCCGGTCGGCGCGACCCTGACGGCGCGTGACAACGTCGTCGACACGGTCAAGCCGTTCGTCAAGAGGACGACGGCGCGGCGCGAGGTCGAGAAGCTCCAGCGCCGGGTCAACACCAACCTGCGCAGGTTCGAGCGCCGCGGGAACACCGCCCGCAACCGCGTCGAGCGCCAGGTCAAGCGCACCCGGACGCAGGTCGAGCGCGAGCTGCGTCAGCGTCGCACCCAGGTCCAGCGGGCCGTGCGCCGCAACCGGCGTGGGCTCGAGCGCGACTTCCGCGGCGTGCGCCGTGACGTCGGTCGCAACTTCGACCGCATCACGAGCGAGGTCTCGCCGCTGTCGTAAGCGACACCGCTTCGGCCCCGACCCGACGGAGAGCGGGACGGGGTAGAGCTATCGGCCCCTACATATTCGGCCGGTAGTGCAGTATCTCTCCTCCCTCGACCGGCGGGGCCTTCGGGCCTCGCCGGTTTCTTTTCGGGAGGCCCGGCAACGCTCAAGGGCGCCAGAGCGAGCGCCGATATCGGCCACGATGCCGAGTCTCCACTCCACTCGCTGGCATGCCCTCGTGGTCGCCGGCGTCCTGGCCGCAGCCGCGGGCATGCTCGGGCTCGCGCAGCTCACGCGCGCGCAGACCAACAGGACGCGCGAGGTCCAGCGCGTCGTGAAGACCTACGAGGCGGCCCTGATGAGCGGCCACGGCGACCAGGCGTGCGCGCAGCTCACACCCGAGGCCAAGCGGCAGATGGTGCGCTCGGCGATTGCGGCCGGTGTCGGCAGCGACTGCCGGCAGGTGTCGCTGGCCGCCATGCGATACGTCGACGGCCTGATCGCGCAGGCGCCGTCCGCCGCGAGGGCGGCGGAGGTGCGGCGGACCGTCGCCGACCCGCCGGTGCAGATCCTGGCCATCGACGCCGACAGCGCCACGGCCCGCATCCGCGAGACGACCGGCAACACGCTTCACCTGGTACGCGGCGACGACGGCTGGCGGATATCCGAGCTGTCGTTCCCGGCCGGTGGCTGACCGGCGGGACTAGCCGCCCGGCTCCGTCCTCCGCTCCACCTCGAGTTCGGTCACGCGCAGACGGCCCACCTCGAGGTCGTCGATCCGCAGCTTCTTGAACCGCGCGCGCTCGACGTGCAGCTGGCCCAGCACGAGCATGGCGGCCGTGGCGGCCCCGGCGGCGAAGGCCCCGACCGCGAGAGCGCCGGTCGCGGCTGCGCCGGTGGCGCTCGCCCCGGTGGCGGAGGCGCCGGCCGACCAGGAGTCGAGTTGCAGGGACTCGAGCGAGATCGTCTCGAAGCGGCGTAGCACTGGCGGGAGCTTCATTGGGCCTCCTGTCGCGGGTCGAGGCGGGATCCTGGCACGGCTTTGGCAGAATGGTCAGGTGCCGACCGCCGACCAGATCCGCGAGGCGCTGCGCGTGGTCATCGATCCCGAGCTTCGCCAGAGCATCGTCGACCTCGGCATGGTGCGCTCGATCGACCAGCCCGAGCCCGGGCGAGTCGACGTGGTGGTTTCGCTGACCACCGCCGGATGCCCGATCCGGTCCCACTTCCAGAAGGGCGTGAGCGACGCGGTGATGGCGCTCGAGGGCGTCACGCTCGTCAACGTCGGCTTCGACGTCCTGTCGCAGGACGAGAAGCAGGGCCTCCAGGAGCGCCTCGGGCGCCAGGGCGGCCTCCCCACCGGCGCGCTCGCGCGAGTGCGCAACGTCATCTGCGTCGGCTCGGGCAAGGGCGGCGTCGGCAAGTCGACGATCACCGCCAACCTCGCCGCGGCGCTCACAGCGGAGGGCAGGCCAGCCGCCGCGATGGACGCCGACGTGTGGGGGTACTCGATCCCGCGGATGCTGGGCGTGCACGGCAAGCCGCGCGTCTCGGCGGAGCGCAAGATCCTGCCGCTGGTCGCCGACGGCGGCGTCAAGGCCGTGTCGATCGAGTTCTTCCTCGAGCGCCAGGACCAGGCGATCATCTGGCGCGGGCCGATGCTCCACAAGGCGATCCGCCAGTTCCTCGAGGACGTCGACTGGGGCGAGCTCGACTACCTCCTGATCGACCTGCCGCCGGGCACCGGCGACGTGACCATGACGCTCTCGCAGCTCCTGCCCCAGGCGCGCTTCCTCGTCGTCACCACGCCGCAGCCGGCCGCACAGAAGGTCGCCAAGCGCGCCGCCGAGGCGGCCGACCGGTTCGATCTCGAGATCGCCGGCGTGATCGAGAACATGTCCGGCTTCACCACGCCCGGCGGGGAGCGCTTCACGATCTTCGGCGAGGGCGGTGGCCAGCTCCTGGCCGACGAGCTCGACGTGCCTCTGCTCGGCAAGATCCCGCTCCAGGAGGAGCTCCGGACGGCCGCCGACGAGGGCCACCCGCTCGTCCTGAGCGACCCCGACTCCCCGGCCTCCCAGGCGATCTACCACGCCGCGCGCGGGCTGATCGCCGCCACGCCGCAGCGGCCGCTCCTCCACCAACAGGTGGAGGGCCACCTGGAGCCGGCGGCCGCGCCGGTCACCGGCACGCCGCTGCCGATGGCGCCGTAGCCGGGCCGCCCGCGCTTGCCGATCAAGCTCTACCGCGCGCCGTACTCGACCAACGTCGAGCGCGTGACGCTCGCACTGGCACACAAGGGCCTGGAGGTCGAGTCCGTGGTGATCGACTACGCCGATCGCAGCCTCGTGGAGCGGGTGAGCGGCCAGGGCCTCGTGCCGGTGCTCGACGAGGACGGGCGGATCGTGGCGGACTCCACCCGCATCCTCCGCCATCTCGAGGAGCTCCACCCGGACCCGCCGCTGTTCCCGCGCGATCCCGCTCGCCGCGCCGAGCTGGACGTCTTCCTCGAGTGGTTCGACGAGATCTGGAAGGGGCCGCCGAACGAGATCGCGACGGAGCTCGCGGGCGGCAGCGCGCCGGACGGTGACCGGATCGCCGCGCTGGCGGGCCAGATGGCCGGCTGGCTCGACCTCGTCGAGCGGATGCTCACCGGCCGCGACCATCTGATGGGTGACTTCTCGGCCGCCGACTGCGCGGCGTTCCCGTTCCTCAAGTACGCGCACATGCGCGAGCCCGGCGACGACGAGCCCTTCCACCGCGTGCTCGACGACTACCAGCAGCTCGGCGACGACCACCCGCGTCTGGCGGCGTGGATCGAGCGCGTTGACGAGCGCCCGCGCGCGTACTGAAATTTGCCCCTTGCTAGGCGTGCCCCAGGCGGTTAGTGTCGGCGCACCACCAATGTGAGGAGAGCCCGATGGGCAACGAGCAGAACGAAGCAATCGCGCGCCGCGGATTCGACGCGTTCAACACCGGCGACCTGTCGATCGTCGACGAGATGACCGCGGACAACGCGGTGAACCACGACCCGGCGCAGCCGGACGAGGCGCAGGGGCCCGAGGGCTTCAAGCAGATCGTGCAGATGTACCGCGGGGCATTCCCCGACCTCGCCTTCACGATCGAGGAGTGCTTCTCCGACGGCGACCTCGTATGCACGCGCTGGACCACGACGGCGACGCACGATGGCGACCTGATGGGGATTCCCGCCACGGGCCGCGCGATCACGGGAAGCGGCATCACGATCGACCGGATCCAGGACGGCAAGGTCGTGGAGAGCTGGAACGAGTGGGACAACGCCGGCCTGATGCAGCAGCTCGGCGTGGGCGAGCCGGCCGCAGCGGCGGCGAGCTAGACCTCAGTCCAGACGTAGTCGCGCAAGATCTGCAGCGCATTGCCGCTGCAGATCTTGTCTGCGATCCCCGGGTCGGAGTAGTGCCCGGAGATCGCGGACTCGAGATCGTCCATCTGATCCACGAAGTCGATCCCGGCGACGGTCGGCTTCACGAAGCCATCGAGGTCTGACCCGATCCCGATGTGGTCGTAGCTGTTGCCGCACCACTCGTAGAGCGTGTCGATGTGCGCGCGGAGGCAGTCGAACGTGTCTCCGAAGTTCCTCGTGCGCCGACCGCCGAACTCCCGCGCGTCGGGGAGCAGGCCGTCGGTGACGATGTGGTCGCCCATGATCAGCCCGATCACCCCGCCGCGGCGCGCGATCTCGGCGGCGGTCTTCCTGGTGATGTTGTAGTCGAGCCCGTTAACGCCGCGCCGGGTCGCGACGTGCGTGGCGAGGACCGGGGTGGGCGTGTCCTCGATCTTCCTCAGGTAGTCGAACGTCTTGCCAAGCGCCGCGTCGTCCATGTGCGCGACGTCGATCAGCATCCGGTTCTCCACCATGGCGCGGATGGCGGCCTTGCCGAGGTCCGACAGTCCGTCGTCCCGCTCGTGGAAGACCGCGTGGTACTGGTCGTCGCGCAGGAACGGGAAGGCGTTGGCGTTGGTCGCGATGTGGCGCCAGAAGAGGTGCGCCAGCGTCACGTACACGACGCCCTTCTCCTTGAGCTTCTTCACGGTGTCGCAGATCTCGTCTTCCGTGGCCCCGAGCTGGAAGCCGCCCTCGACGCAATGGACGAGCACGGTGAGATCCGGGTCGGCGAGACCGGCGTCGAGCTCCTCGCGGTCGTGCGCGAACGTGAGTCCCGGCTCCAGCTCTACCACCCGCTCGACCTCGCGGAGCTGGTCGAAGAGCTCCTGGACGTCACTCGAGCTCGGCGGGTCCGTGAACCCCGGCCGGAACTCCGACGCCGGCAGGTAGAGGACCGAGAAGCCGAGCCTCACGGCCGCGGCCCGCATCCGGTCCGAGTCCACCCGGTGCTGCTTGGTGTGGCCCGGGTAGTTGAAGACCTCGCTCGCCTTCTTGAGGAGGAAGGCGCGGCCCCATTCGCGGATCCTGCGCCGGTGCCGCAGGCGAGCCATGCGTCTCAGCGTCAGATCCACGTCGGGATCCGAGATCAGGTGCATGGGGTAGTGGATGTGGAGGTCCGCGATCAAGCGGTTCCCTCCCCGCCGCCCCTAGGTCTTGGCCTTGTAGTACTGCGCGTTCGTCTCCGTGTACTTCTGCCACTCGTCGGGGAGCTGGTCCTCGGCGAAGCAGGCGTCCACGGGGCAGGCCTCGACACAGGCGTCGCAGTCGATGCACTCGTCGGGATCGATGTAGAGCATCTCCACCGAGTCGTAGTCCGGCTCGTCCGGCGTCGGGTGGATGCAGTCGACCGGACACACCTCGACGCACGAGTTGTCCTTGGTCCCGATGCAGGGCTCTGCGATGACGTAGGCCATGTGCTCCTTGGATCGAATGCGAGTGTTCGGCGCACCGAGCTTGCGCGAGGCGCGCATGATACCTGGGGGCGGGGGCTAGTCTGCGGCGCGTGATCCTTCTCACTGGCGCCACCGGCAACCTCGGCTCCGCCCTGCTCCGACGCCTCACCGCGTCGGGCACGCGCGTCCGCTGCCTGGTCCGCGATCCGCGCGGCCTCGGGCCCGAGCGTGTCCGGGTGCAGATCGCGCTCGGGGACCTGTCCGAGCCGGCTTCGTTTCGCAACGCCCTGCGCGGAGTGGACACCGTGGTCCACCTCGCGGCCTCGATCCGCGACCAGCCGCGCGCCTCGATCGAGGAGCTGAACGCGGTGGCGACCTACCGGCTCCTGCAGGCGGCCGAGCGCAGCGGCGTCGAGCGGTTCGTCTTCTTCTCGGCGCTGGGCGCGACGCTCCACAGCCGCGCCCGCTTCTTCCGGGCGAAGGCGCTCGCCGAGCAGAGCGTCGAGGAGTCCGCGCTCGCCACGACCGTGTTCGCGCCCTCGATCGTCTACTCCCCGCGCGACCCCTGGATCCGTCTGCTGGAGCGCCTGTCGCTGCTGCCGGCGATGCCGATCTCGGGCTCCGGCCGCGCGCGCTACCAGCCGATCTGGGCCGATGACGCGGCCGCCGCGGTGATGAACGCGCTGGAGTCCCGGGACGGCCGCGACCGCTACGAGCTCGCCGGCCCGGAGATCCTCTCCTACGACGACATGGCGCGCGAGACGCTGCGAGCGCTTCGCCGGCGGCGACGACTCGTGCACCTGCCGCTGCCCGCCGTGCGCGCCGCGCTGCGCGCGGTCGAGACGCTGACCGGTCAGAACGCGTTCGCCACCTGGCAGGAGGCGGAGCTCATGGAGGTCCCGATGACGACGCCGCGCGGCACCGCCGACGCCGAGGCGCTCGGCGTCAGTCCCCGCGCGATGCGCGAGGTGCTGGGAGCGTGAGTGCCTCGCCCGTCGCCACGTAGGCGACCATCCGGTTGGTGAGGGCGCCCACGAGGCGCAGCTCGTCCCCGGCCGGCGGCGGCGTGCCGGCGAGCGCCGGGTGGAGGGTCGACGCGAGGTCGGGTGCCGCGCCGGTCACGATCCCGGCCGCGACGTGCGCCGCCTCGCGGACGAGTTCGGGCTCCACGCTCCAGATCGTCTCGAACGCGCGGTCGGCGTCGGGGACGCCGTCCTGGCCGGGCCGCTCCCAGGCGGCGAGGAAGGCGGCGTAGTCGGGCGCGTCGCAGACGAGCACCCACTCGCGCAGCGACGGATGGTCGGGCTCGATCGGGACCTCCACGGGGCCGGCGGCGGGGTCTCGCCGCTTGGGGAACTCGGCGAACACCACGGCGGCACGCGCCGTGCGCGCCAGCTCGCGCCAGCGCGTCTCGGCGTGGCGGAAGAAGAGCGGACGCTGGAAGCCGCCGATCAGGACGGGTCGCTCGGCCCGGGCGCAGCACTCGTCCTCGATCGCGTGGCTGAGTGCGATCAGGGTGCGCTTGGGGAGCAGGTAGGGGGCGAGGTCCGGGCGCCGGCGGCGGAGCGCGGCGAACACCGACGTCTCGGGCTCCGTGCGCGCGCCGAGCGCCCGCTCGACCGCGGCCCGCATCGAGAGCCCGGCGTCGCGCGCCACGACCACCCGCCGGACCCGCTCGACGTCCTCGTCGCTGTAGCGGCGGTGGCCGCTCGGGAGCCGCTCGGGGACCGGGAACCCGTAGCGCGCCTCCCACATCCTGAGCGTCGCCGGACTCACGCCCGTCTGCGCCGCGACCTCGCGGATGGTGAGTACGGGCACCGGCGTCAGGCCGCGACGTCGAGGCTCTCGCGCGCCTTGCGCAGGCCGAGCCGCAGGCGGCTCTTGGCGGTGCCGAGCGGGATCCTGGTCGCGTTGGCGATCTCGCGCGCGGTCATCCCGCGGCCATAGGCGAGGAGCATCGCGCTGCGCTGGTCGCTCGGGAGCTCACCGATCACGCTTGCGAGCCGCCGTGAGCGATCGCGCCGGAAGACCGGCTCCGCGGCACTCTCGCTCGACTGGTCGCCGTGCGTGGAAACCTCGGCGGCGGACCGCTTCAGTGCGGCCTCCTGGGCGCCCCGCGAGCGCCAGCGGTCGACCGCTCGGCTGCGGGCGAGCATCGTCACGTAGGAGCCCAGTGAACCCCTGCCCGGGTCGTAGGCACTCGGTCGCAGCCACAGCTGCATGAACACATCCTGCACGACGTCCTCTGCGGCGGCGTCGTCGCGCAGGACGCGGGCGGCCGCGGCCTTGGCCGCGGCGGCGTGGCGGCGGTACGCCTCGTTGAACTGGCTGGGGTCGCGGAGGTCTTGCATCGGAGGGCCTTCCTTCGGAGGGGTGAACGGCAAAAGCTAAACAGACTGTAGAGGTTTCTGTCGAACTTCGTGTTAAGGGGACTGTCCCCCTCCCTGAACGACGAAGGGCCCCGCCGGAGCGGGGCCCTTCGAGGCGCTCGCTGAGAGCGCGAGTGCTCTACATCATCCCGTCCATGCCGCCGGGCATTCCGCCGCCCATGCCCCCGCCGTCCTTCTCGGGCATCTCGGCGACGATCGCCTCGGTGGTCAGGATGTTCTTCCCGATCGAGGCCGCGTTCTGCAGCGCCGAGCGGGTGACCATCGCCGGGTCGATCACGCCGGCGGCGACCAGGTCCACGATCTCGCCGGTGTCGGCGTTGAGACCGTGGCCGGCCTTGGCGTTCCGGACGTCGTTGACGACGACCGAGCCCTCGAGGCCCGCGTTCTGCGCGAGCTGCCGGACCGGCTCCTGGAGCGCGCGGAGGATGATCCGCCCGCCCGTCTGCTCGTCGCCCTCCTCGAGAGCGTCGATCTTGACGGCCTCCGCGGCACGCAGGAGCGCCACGCCGCCGCCCGGCACGATGCCCTCCTCGAGGGCCGCGCGGGTGGCCTGCAGCGCGTCCTCGACGCGGTGCTTCTTCTCCTTCATCTCGGTCTCGGTGGCAGCGCCCACCTTGACGACCGCGACGCCGCCGGCCAGCTTGGCCAGCCGCTCCTGCAGCTTCTCGCGGTCGAAGTCCGAGTCGGTGTTCTCGATCTCGTTCTTGATCTGGTTGATGCGACCCTTGATGGCATCGCTGTCACCGGCGCCGTCGATGACCGTCGTGGTGTCCTTCGCCACGACGACCCG
>JAXDHW010000365.1:0-3387 GCA_034664365.1 Thermoleophilaceae bacterium | reverse complement strand
CGACCACGCCGTCGCCGACGCCCGACCAGACCCAGCAGCAGCCGCAACAGCAGCAGACCCCGCCCCAGCAGCAGCCGGCGCCGACCCCGCCGGCCGGTGGCGGTGGCGGTCAGGGCGGTGGCGGCGGGGCCCCGCCCGGCGCGGCGACCGGCCAGTAGGCGTCGTCCTGGATAGAGGTCGCTATGCGACCCCGGGGCAGGACGGGCCCGGATCGGGACGCTAGGCCGCCACTCGGCGGCGGGGCCGCCGCATCGCCGACGGCCACGGGCGCGACACGCAGCGCGAGGTCGGGTCGCAGAAGCGCCACGGAAGCTCCACCGCCTTGGTGATCCCGATCCGCGTGCCGGTGACGACGTCCACCGGCGGCGTGCCGGCGTCAGGCGGGAGGACCTGGATCGGCCCGTCGAGGAGCGACGTCCCGTTGAGGTCGAGCCCGATGCCGAGCGCCTGGGTGAGCTTGCCCGGGCCGGAGCAGAGCTCCTCGACGCGCTCGAGCCCGCGGCGCTCGCGCATCAGGTCGATCCCATCGACGGGCTCGAGCGCGCGGATCAGCGCCGCGGCGCCCACGCCGTCCGCCTCGGCCACGGCGTTCAGCAGGGCGTGGATCCCATAGGAGCGGTACACGTACGCATTGCCGGGCGGGCCGAACAGGACCCTCGTCCGCTCGGTCATCCCCGTGAACGCGTGGCACGCCGGCTCCTCCTGGTGATAGCTCTCCACCTCCACAACCCGGCCGGCGGTGTCGCCGTGCCGGATCACGCAGCCGACGAGGTCGCGGGCCACGTCGTGGACCGACCGCCTCGCGTAGAACGACTCGTCGCGCGGGTCGGGGCGCGTCAAGCCGGCGCTCCGCCGAGCGCCTTGCGCGCGCGTTCGAGCTGCTCGCGCACGCGGGCCAGCGCGGTGCCTCCCTCCGAGGCCTTGGACTCGAGCCACGCTCCCTCGCTCAGCACCTCGACCAGTCCGTCCCCGAGCTGCGGTGCGAGCTCGGCCAGCTCCTCCTCGGTGAGGTCGGAGAGCGTGGCGCCGCGGTCGAGCGCCCGGCGGACCAGTCCGGCCACGATCCCGTGCGCCTCGCGGAACGGCACTCCGCGGCGCACGAGGAGGTCGGCCACGTCGGTCGCCGCGAGCAGCTCGTCGGCGGCCGCCTCGGCGAGCCGTTCGCGCCGGAATGAGATTCCGCGCAACATCTCCCGCGCCACCCGCAGCGACAGCTCGAGGGTGTCGACCGAGTCGAAGAGGTGCTCCTTGTCCTCCTGGAGGTCCTTGTTGTAGGTCAGCGGCAGACCGTGGAGGACCCCGTGGAGGGCGGACAGGTGCCCGACCACGCGCGGCGCCTTGGCCCGCAGGAGCTCGGCCGCGTCGGGGTTCTTCTTCTGGGGCATGATGCTCGAGCCCGACGAGAACGCGTCGGGCAGCTCGCAGAACCCGAACTCCTCGCTCGACCAGAGCACGATCTCGGCGCCGAGCTGCGACAGGTGGGTGGCGCAGGTGGCGGCGGCGGCGAGGTAGTCGAGCACGAAGTCCCGGTTGGAGACGGCGTCGATCGAGTTCTGCGAGACGGCCGGGAAGGCCAGCTCGTCGGCGACCGCCGCGCGGTCGGTCTCGAAGTTGACGCCGGCGAGCGCGCCGGCCCCGAGCGGCAGCTCGCCCGCCCCGTCCATCGCGGCGTCGAAGCGGGCGAGGTCGCGGCGGAGCTTCCAGAAGTAGGCGAGCAGGTGGTGCGACAGGTAGACCGGCTGCGCCCGCTGGAGGTGCGTGTAGCCCGGCATCGGCCAGTCCACGTGGCGCTCGGCGAGGTCGATCAGCGTCGCCATCAGGTCGCGGATCAGCTCCTTGGCCGTGAGCGCGTGCGCGCGGGTGAACATCGCCACGTCGGTGGCCACCTGGTCGTTCCGCGAGCGCGCGGTGTGCAGCTTGCCGCCGACCGGCCCCGCGATCTCCGTGAGCCGGCGCTCGATCGCCATGTGGATGTCCTCGTCGTCCGGCTTGACCTCGAACGTGTCCTCGTCGATCTCCTTGCGGACGGCCGCCAGGCCGCGCTCGAGCTGGGCGAGGTCGTCCTTGCCGATGATCCCCCGGCTCGCCAGCATCCGGGCGTGCGCGGCGGACTGCGCCAGGTCGTAGGGCGCGAGCCGGTAGTCGAATCCCACGGACGAGTTCATCGCCTGGAACAGCGGGTCCTGCGGTGAGGAGAAGCGCGACATCCGCGCCAGTCTATGGCGGCGTCCCGGCCCGGCCGCATACGATCCGCGCGTGCGCACGCTGGTGACGGGAGCAACGGGGAAGGTCGGCGGGGCGACCGCGCGAGCGCTGCTGGACCGCGGCGACGAGGTGCGCGCGCTCGTGCGCGACCCCGCGAAGGCGCGCGACCTCCTACCGTCGGGCGTCGAGCTCGCGCAGGGTGACGTGACGGAGCCCGCCACCGTCGCGGCCGCCGTCGAGGGCCGCGATCTGGTCTTCAACGCGATGGGCCTGCCCGAGCAGTGGCTTCGCGACGAGGACACCTTCGATCGTGTCAACGCGCAGGGGACCGAGAACGTGATCCGGGCCGCGCGCGAGGCGGGCGTGCGGCGCGTGGTCCACACCTCCACGATCGACGTCTTCCATGCCGAGCGTGGGGGCCGCATGGACGAGTCGATGCTCGCGGACTATCCGAAGGGCACGGCGTACGAGCGCTCCAAGCAGCGCGCGGAGGAGCTGGCGCTCGCCGCGCGCGGCGACATGGAGCTCGTGATCGTCAACCCGGCGGGCGTGTACGGGCCGACGCCCGCGTCGAGCATCGGGGTGGACGAGAACATCATCGCGCCGCTCATCCGGCGGCGCCTGCCCGCGCTCCCGCCCGGCGGGTTCGGGATCGTGTTCGACGCCGGCATCGCCCGCGGTCAGCTCCTCGCGGCGGAGCGCGGGCGCGACGGCGAGCGCTACATCCTGTGCGACCGGCACGTCACCGGGCGCGAGCTCGGAGAGGCGGTGATCGATGCGGCGGGCGGCGGGTGGCTGCCGCCGGTCGTCCCCGTGGGCATTGCGCGGGCGAGCACTGTCGTGGGCGACTTCATCGCGCGCCGCACCGGGATCGAGCCGCTCATGTCCCGCGGGCAGCTCCACTTCTTCATGTGGGACGCGTGGCCCGACTCGACCAAGGCGCAGGAGGAGCTCGGCTGGGAGCCGACGCCGCTCGAGGAGGGCATGCGCACGGCGGTCGCCGCGCTCGACGGTGGCTGAGGAGCTGCGCGTTCGCCGCGCGCGGAGCGAGGACGTTCCGGCGCTGACCGAGCTGCTGTACCTCCCGGCCGCCGACATGTACGACCGCATGGCCGGCTCGCACGAGCGGGCCCTGCGCGTGATCGCCGCGGACCTGGCCGGAGGAAGCCTCGACGCCGTCTG
>JAXDHW010000364.1:0-4020 GCA_034664365.1 Thermoleophilaceae bacterium | reverse complement strand
CGCAGGATCAGGTCGGTGGCGGACACCACCGGCTTGATCCCCAGCAGCTCGAAGTGCTGGAGGTTGCGCGGGTTGTTGCAGCGCGCGATCACGCGCTCCACGCCGTACTTCTCCTGCGCCACCTGGCAGATCAGCAGGTTGTCCTCGTCGTCGCCGGTCACCGCGATCACCATGTCGGCCCGCTCGATGCCGCCGCGCTCGAGGACCCAGAGCTCGGACCCGTCGCCGTAGTGGGCCGAGTGCTCGAGCTCCTCCTCGACGGTCGCGAAGCGCGCCGTGTCGCGCTCGATGACGGTCACCTCGTTGCCGCGGCCGATCAGCTCGCGCGTGAGGTTCCAGCCCACCTTCCCGGCACCGACCACCAGCACGTACACGTCTCAGCCAGTCCCCTCGTGCACTGCCTCTTCGAGCATCTCGATCGCGATCTTGGTGGGACAGACGGTTCGCAGCCCCTGCTCCTCGTACCAGGAGGCACGCGCTGGGTCGAGGACCCGGACCACGACGGTCTTGATGTCGAAGCGCTTCTGCGCGATCTGAGCGATCACCAGGTTGGTGTTGTCGCCGTCGGTCGAAGCGACGAACGCGTCGGCGCGCTCGATGCCCGCCTCCTCGAGCGCCTCCATCTCGAGCGCCGTCCCCACGGTGAACGAGCCGCCGGAGTCGACCCAGCTGTCCTCGAGTCCCTTCTCGAGCTGTGCGATCGCCTCGGGGTCCTCGTCGAGGACGGAGACCTCGTGCCCCTCGTCCAGCATCTGCCGTGCCACGGCCGATCCCACCCGCCCCGATCCGACGATCATCACGAACACGGGAGCGCACTCTATTACCGGCGCGCCGCCGACCGACCCGCTACGGCGCGACGCCCTCGCGGATGCCGCCCTCGCCCTCGGGCGGCGCCGTCAGGACGACGCGGCACGGCGCCTTCTCGAGCACGTAGCGCGTGGTCTCCCCGACCGTGCGGTCGCGCGCGCCCCCGCGCCCACCCAGCAGCTTGCCGCCGCGGACCCGCGTCGGCTTCTCCGCCGCCAGCACGATCGCCTCCACCCCGCGCCGCTTGGCCTCGGCCACGATCGCCTCGCCCGCGGCCCGCGCCCGCACCATGGCGGTCGCCACGACCACACCCTCGTACTCCTCCCCCACCTCCTTGGCCCGCGCGACGGCGCGCTTGGCGGTGGCGATCTCGTCGTCCGGCACGCGCGCGTCGAGCGGCAGGGACATGGGCACCTCGACCACGTAGAGCGCCTCGATCACCGCACCGCCCTCGCCGTCCTCGGACTCGTCGGACGCAAGCCGGCCGGCGGTCCCGATGATGTCGTCGTCGAGCGGCGACCCGAACAACGGCACGAGGATGCTGCCGTACTCCGCCTCGTCGGTCTCCACCTGGAGCGCCGCCTCGGGAATCGTGAAGCGCTTGCGGAGCGGCTTGTCCTGCCCGAGGCGATAGACCAGGTAGAGGACGAGCCCGCCGAGCATCCACAGCCCGCCGACCGCGCGGGCACCCTCGTGGAGCACCAGGACGCTGACCCACGCCGCGAACGAGCCGACCGCCCCGACCAGCGACGGGAGCGGAACCGAGCCGCCGCGGAAGCGGAACGAAAGCGGCACCCGGAAGGCCCGCGGCGCGTCGGCCTCGCGGTAGCGCATGACGATCACCGACACGTGCGCGATCGTGAACGCGAGCGACCCTCCGAAGGCGAAGATCCCCGCCAGGAACTGGACGTCGGCGGTGTACGCGAGGCCCGCGGCGAGGACGCCGGCGACGGAGACCGCCACGTACGGGGTCGACCGCTTCGCGTGCAGCCGTCCGAGCAGGCTCGGGATCTGGCGATTGGTGGCAAGCGAGTAGCTGAGGCGCGAGAGCCCCAGCATCGTGCCCGTCACGGCCTGGAGCAGGACCAGCGAGCCCACCACGGCGATCACGTACTTCAGCGCGTCGGCGAGCCAGGCGGGGTGGAACGCCTGGACGACCCCGAGGAGCGGCGCGTCGAGATAGGCGTGGCCGAGCGCGGTGCTCCCGTTCACGACCGGCACGGCCATCACGCCCACCGCCGAGATGCCCACGAGCACGATCACCGGCGCGGTGGCGGCGATGATCGCCAGCCGCCTCAGCCCGCGCCGCGGCACCTGCACCTCCGACGACAGCCCCGACGCCGCCTCGATCCCGAGGAACGCGACGGTCGCGAGCACCGCCGCGAACCACACGTCGCTCCACTCCGGGCTGTCGCCGAGGTGGATCGAGTCGATCACACGCCCCGGGTGGAGGTCGCTCGCCAGGCCGACCGCCACTATCACCACCATCAGCGCCAGGTTCACGAGGCCGAGCTGAACGACCCGCCCGTAGCGCGCGGACGTGGGCCCGCGGATGTTCCACCACACCGCCCAGGCGATCGCCGCGGTGGCGACTATGTCGTCGAGCGGGAAGTCGCCGAAGCTCCCCCAGAACGCCGCGAGGTATTGCGAGATCACGAACGCCGCAATCGCCATCACGATCAGGTAGTCGAGGAGCACCGCCCAGCCGGCCACGAAGCTCCAGAGCTCGTCGAACGCGTAGCGCGCGAGCGTGGAGGCGCCGCCGCGCTCGGGGTGGATGGAGTTCCCCTCGAGGTACGTCATCGTCGTGAAGACGAAGAAGACCGTGGCCAGCAGGAAGACGACCGGCGTGAGCCCGAGCGCGTGCTTGGCGACCGGGCCGAGGATGAAGTAGATCGACGCCCCGACGGCGCTCAGGCCGACGGCCACGAGCCGCGGCACGCCGAGGCCGCGCGCCACGCGAATGCGCGCCTCCGCGGGCAGCGACGCCGGAAGGGAGCGCGGGCCCCTCACGCCCGGCCGTGCGGCGAGTCCGGCCGCGTGGCGAGGTAGACGCGCCCCGCCCCGAGCAGCGCGAACGCCACACCCACGATCACGCCGAGCGCCAGCGGCCCGCCCCCGCGAATCAGCGTCGCGACGACCATCGCCACCCCGAGGACGCAGATCGCGGCTCCCAGCGCACGGCTCGAATGGCGGTAGGCGCGCTCCACGCGCTGCGATTCTACGCGCGCGTCAGGCCGCCGCAGCGCGTGCCTTGGCCCCGGGCGCCGCCTCGACGATCACCCGGCACGGGCGCTCGGACAGCACGTGCTCGAGCGCGCGGCTGAACACCGGGAACCCCGACCGGCGCGGCGGCAGCGACATCACCACGGCGCGGGCGCGGATCTCGCGCGCCTCGTCGACCACCCGCCGGCCGGCCTCCCCGGGCCGCACCTTCTCCCAGTGGCCGGTCACCCGTCTGCCGCCGCGCACGCGCGCCGAGTCGATGATCTCCTGCGCCTTCGCCTCCTCGTCGGGCATCGCCGCGTCGATCGGCGCGCTCGTGGGAACGGTGATCGTCACCAGAACGTGGATTCCGCGCCGGCGCGCGGCCGCGAGCTTGGCCGCCGTCGAGACCGCCTGGGGCGAGTAGTCGGCGTCCTCGAACGCCACCAGGATCGACTCGTACTCCACCTCGCGCTCCACGATCGCCTTCGGCACGACGATCTTCGCCGTCTGCGTGAGGCTCAGGCCCTGGCGGCGGCGGTACCAGACGTACGTGGCGATCCCGCCCGCCAGCCAGACCGTGCCGGCGATCAGGGTGGAGAGGTTGAGCGCCGTCACCACGATCCACGCCGAGCCCGTCCCGAACACCCCGAAGAGCGCGAACAGCGGCAGGTCGCGGCCGGCCACCCGCAGCGTGCCGGGGCCGCGATACGGCCGCTCCCGGTCCGGGAACTTCAGCCGCAGCGCGATCACCGCGAGATGCGCGATCGTGAACGACAGCATCGCGCCGAACGCGTAGACGGTGCCGAGGAACTTGGCCTTGCCCGGCACGATCGTCAGGCACGCGACCAGCCCGAACACGAGGATCGCGATGTAGGGCGTGCGGAAGCGCGGGTGGAGCTGGCGCAACCGCTCCGGCAGCTGGCGGTGCTGGCCCATCGAGTACGTGAGGCGGGACACCCCGATCAGGCCCGCGTTCGTGGCGATGAAGAGGATCGTGGCCGCGAG
>JAXDHW010000362.1:0-3079 GCA_034664365.1 Thermoleophilaceae bacterium | reverse complement strand
CGACACGCGGCTTCCGCAGCTTCTCGCGGAAGTCGTTGTAGCGCGCGACCCCGCGCTCGCGGTCGCGCAGGATGTCGATCGTGCCGATGTCCACGCGCTCGCCGGTGATCCGCACGTGGTTCTGGAGCGCGCGCGGGTGGTTGTGCAAGGTGATCGCGCCGGGGTGTGCGACGCCCCACGAGTAGAGGAGGTTCGACATCCCCCACCTGTCGATCGACGGGCGCGTGCCGTGCCCCTGGATCGGCTCGAAGTCCGACTCCTCGATCACCTGGCCGTTGCGGTGGTCGCGGATCGTGTAGTCGTCCGGCAGCAGCGGGTGGAGGCGGTAGACCGAGATGAACTCCTCGGTGATCGCGTACGCAGCCGCGTGGTGGGCCTGGTCGGAGCCGACCACGCCGCCGATCATCTCGGTGCCGAGGTGGCCGAACTTCTGCCTGACCCAGCGTGGCAGCACGCCGTACCAGTTGGCGTTCATCGCCCGCTCGAGCACCGGATTGGCGAGGATGCCCGGCGTCCACTCGACGGTGTGGATCTTCGCGAGCAGCGCCGAGTTCACGAGCCGCGCGGTGAGGAAGAGCTTCTCGTCGTCCCAGGTGGGATAGCTGCCCTTCAGGTAGTCGCAGATCGCGTTGTGCTCCTTCACGAACAGCGTGTGCAGGAGCGACAGCCCGATCCAGTAGTTGTCGCTGAACCCGGTGAGGTCGATCCCCTCGAGCTTCGGGTTGTCCTCGCCGGGCAGACGGCCGTCCTCGATGATCATCTTGCCGCCCTCACCCGTGCGCAGCTTGCGGCAGCGCTCCTCGCTCGAGCCGTAGATCTGCGAGCCGTCCCACCAGTGCGTCACGGTGTTGACGTAGGTCGGGGCGGCGCCGTTGCCGTTGCCCGCCGGGTCCATGTCGGTGCGGTCGGGGTGCGTCCGGCGGACGAGCATCGGGTTGTCGGGCCAGTCCTCGTCGCCCTCCGGCAGCGGGACCTCGATGTGCTTGTCGGGGTCGTTCTCGCCGTGGCCGAACCAGTCGTGGTTCTGGAACTGGATCCAGCAGCCCGCGAGCAGGTTGAGCGTGGTGGCCGGCTTGAAGGTGTCGCGCGTGAGGAGCCTCAGGCTGACCTCGCGCGGGCTCGGCTGCATGAAGCCGGGCATCGGCTCCGGCGCGGTCGCGTCCGGGGCGATGTTGCGGCCGAAGCGGCTGCCCACCCGGCCCATCTCCGGATCGGTCGGGTCCTGGAGCGAGCCGTCGTAGGTCCGGTACTTGGGCAGCTCCTCGGGCGGCGTCACGGTCGGCGGCTCGCTGGGGTCGCGGGTGTCGTACAGGTTGGCCTGGCGCATGTCGTCGCGGTAGGCGCGCAGGTTCAGGAGCGACAGCGGCTTGGGCAGGTCCCACCACTCCCGCGTGCGGTTGACCCGCTTGAAGGCGGCCGAGTTCACCCGCGAGAACCCCTTCTCGATCGAGTCCATGATGCTCATGTAAGGCCTCCCTCCTCCGTCCGCGAACAGCCGGCGTGAGCGGGCGCGGAGCTTACTCCGAGCCCGCGGGCGCCGGCACACCGGTGGCGCTCCGGCACCACCGGTGACAGACTCGGCTTGTGGAAGGGATTCCCGCCCGGCTCGCAATCGGACTCACGGCTCTCCTCGCGCTCGTGTGCTCGGCCGCCATCGCGGGCGCGGCCGGTCCCACCGATCTGCTGCCGGACCTCGTGGCCGATCCACCCGCCAACCCGCAGGTCGTGGACTACGACTACGGGAACGGGTCGCGCGATCTGCTGCTGCGCTTCGACGGCTACGTGCACAACGCCGGTGCCGGGGCGCTCGACGTGCGGGGCGCGCGCGCGACCAACACCGACCCGATGACCCCGCTCCAGCGCGTCTACCGCAGCGACGCCTCCTACCACGACGTCGCGATGCCCGGCGCCGAGCTCACCTACACGACCGCCGACGGCCACAACCACTTTCACCTCCAGCGGCTCGCGCGCTACTCGCTCTGGGCGAGCGACAAGTCCGCCGAGATCGCGCCGGCGATGAAGGTGGGGTTCTGTCTGGAGGACTCGGAGCACGTCGACGGCTTCGGACCGGGCTCCATCGTCTACACGGGCAACGCCTGGTGCGAGCACAACAACCCGAACGCGCTCTCCACCCACGAGGGGGTGTCCTCGGGCTGGCGCGATACCTATCCGGCGTATCTCGAGTTCCAGTACGTCGTCGTCTCCGACGTCCAGCCCGGCGCCTACAGGCTGCGCGAGGACATCGACACCGACGGGGGCCCCGACGGCATCGTGCACGAGAGCAACGAGTCGAACGTGCCGGCCTGGTCGGCGCCGGGCGTCACCGTTCCCGGCTACGCGGCGAAGGCCGTCACGGCGCCGGCGACCCCCTACGGGCAGGCGCAGGACGTGACGCTCGCGGCGAGCACGTTCGGCTCACCCGGCGCCAGGCGCTTCCGGGTCGTGGAGGCGCCCGGGCACGGGACGCTCGACGTGGCCACCGGGACGGACGTGGCCGGGTCGAAGGTCACCTATACCCCGACGGCGGGCTATTCCGGCCCGGACAACTTCGTCTACGAGGCGGTCGACTCCACCAGCGACTACCCGCGCCACCCGAGCACCGCCACGGTCTCCCTCAGCGTCGGGCCGGCTCCCGCGCCGAGCGTGGTGATCGACAGCGCCCCGAGCGCCGTCGAGGTCGGGCACGGCGTGCAGCTGCACGCGACCGTGGCCAACGACGTTCCCGCCGTCACGTGGAGCGTCGACGGCCTCGACGGCGGGAGTGCCGCGTCCGGCACGATCTCCGCGGACGGGTTCTACACGGCCCCGCCGAGCGTGCCGCCGTCCGGCGACGTCACGATCGCCGCCCGGAGCGCCTCCGGCGCCCACGACGAGCGCGTGGTAGCGATCACCGATCCGCTGCCACCGCCCCCGGCGCCCGGCGTGGCGGACGGGCGCAGGACGAGGGGCGCGCTCCTGAGCGACATCGGGGAGGCGATCGACGGCCGGCTGATCGTGGCGACCGTCAGGCCCGCGCGCGCCGGGCTCGTGTCGATCAACGCCCATGCGGACGGGCGGCTGCTCGGCACCTGCAGGGCGC
>JAXDHW010000361.1:0-3349 GCA_034664365.1 Thermoleophilaceae bacterium | reverse complement strand
TTCGAACGCGAGCTGGAGCAAGTGAGGATCGAGACCGCGGCGATCCTGTTCTCCGACCTCGTCGGCTCGACGAAGCTGGCCGCGGCGGTCGGCCCCGATCGGGCTGACGAGCTGCGCGGCGAGCACTTCACGGTGCTTCGCCAGGCTGTCTCCGACGCCGAGGGCGTCGAGGTCAAGAACACCGGCGACGGTTTGATGGTGGCGTTCACCACGGCCTCGGCGGCGGTCGCGTGCGCGGTGGCGATGCACCAGCTGATCGACCGCCGCAACCGCAGTAACGGCCAGGAGCTCCACATCCGCGTCGGCATCGGGATGGGCGAGTCGACGGTGGAGGACGGTGACTACTTCGGGATGCCCTCGGTCGAGGCGGCGCGCCTCTGCGACAGGGCGCCGGACGACGGCATCCTGGCCGCACCGCTGGTGCGGATGATGGCCGCTCGTGGTGACGCAGCCTTCACATCGATCGGCGAGCTCGACCTGAAGGGGATCCCCGAGCCGCTCGAGGCGTACGAGATCGCCTGGGAGCCGCTCGGCGCCGAGCTGTCGCCGGTCCCGCTCCCCGGAACGCTGCAGGGGGTGCCGGCGATCGCGTACGCCGGTCGTCGCATCGAGCGCGAGGGGCTCGCATACCTCTTCACTGAGGTCCAGGACGGCCACCGTCGCGCGGCCCTGATCTCCGGCGAGCCGGGAATCGGGAAGACGCGCTTGGCGTGCCACACGGCGTTGGAGGCACACGCGCAGGGCGCAACCGTGCTCTTCGGAGCCGCCACGGAGGACCTCGGTGCCCCCTACGGCGCCTGGATCCAGGCGCTCACCCATTACGTCGAGCACGCGCCGGAGGCGACGCTGGCAGAGCATGTCAGGGCTCACGGGGGCGAGATCACGCGCCTCGTGCGAAACCTCGACCGGCGGCTGCCCGATGTCCCGGCGCCCAGGGACGCCGATCCCGAGACTGAGCGCTTTCTGCTCTTCGACGCGGTCGCAGGCCTGCTCGAATGCGCCGCCGCACGCGGGACCCTGGCGATCGTGTTGGACGACCTCCACTGGGCCGACAAGCAGACCCTGACCCTGCTCAAGCACGTGGTGCGCAACGTGGAGCAGGCGTCGTTGCTCTTCCTCGTCACGTACCGCGACACCGATATGAAGCGGGGTGATCCCCTGGCCGACGTGCTCGCGGACCTGCGCCGGGTGGAGGGTGTGCAGCGAGTGTCGCTTGCCGGCCTGGGCGCCGAGGAGGTCGCCGAGATCATGGCGGGGGCGGCCGGCCACGCCATCGACGAAAAGGGACTCGCGCTCGCGAACGAGATCGCCCATGAGAGCGACGGCAACCCGTTCTTCGTCACCGAGTTGCTGCGCCACCTGATCGACTCGGGCGCGCTCCGGCAGCGCACGGACGGACGCTGGGTGCTCGAGGGCGCGGTCGCCGACCTCGGGCTGCCGGAGAGCGTCCTCGAGGTGGTGGCGAGCCGGGTCGAGAGCCTCGGAGAGGTCGTGGCCTTGGTGCTCGGTGTCGCCGCCGTGTTCGGGCGCGACTTCGACGTCGAGCTGCTGGCAGCCCTCGTGGACGAGAGCGATGACGAGCTGCTCGAACTGCTCGAGCGCGCCGTCGAGCTCTCGGTGCTGACCGAGCCGGCCGGCGGGACGTTCAGCTTCACTCACGCGCTCATCAATCACACGCTCTACGACGGGATCGGCGCCACCCGCCGCGCCAGGCTTCACCGTCGAGTGGCGGAGGCGATTGAGAAGCGGTGCGTCGACCAGCCGGACGAGCGGGTCGCCGAGCTCGCCTTCCACTGGTCCAGTGCCACGACCACCGTGGACCCCGGCAAGGCCGTCGACTACGCCCGCCGCGCCGGAGAGCAGGCGCTCGCGACGCTGGCCCCGGACGAAGCGCTGCGGTGGTTCGGGGTGGCGCTCGAGCATCTCGACGAGCACGGCGGGGGAGCGGCGACCGACGTGCGCTGCGACGTGCTGATCGGGTACGGCGAGGCACAGCGCCAGACCGGCGACATCGACTTCCGCCAGACGCTGCTCGAGGCGGCCGCGATCGCCGGGGAGCTCGAGGACGCGGAGCGAGCCGCGAGCGCGGCGCTAGCCAACAGCCGCGGCTACGCGAGCATGTTCGGGTTCGTCGACGAGGACCGCCTCACGGCGATCCGTCGCGCGCTCGAGCTCGACGGGGGCGAGAGGCCCACCCGCCGTGCACGCCTGCTGGGGCTCCTGGCGCTCGAGCTGGAGTTCCATCCCGACCTGGAGACGCGCCAGGCCGTGGCGGAGGAGGCACTCGCCCTCGCGCGTGAGACGGGCGACCGCCGGACGCTCGCGTACGTCCTGCGCGACTACTTCAACGCGTACTGGTCCGCGGACACCGTGGATCTGCGGGCGCAGACCTCGCGGGAGCTGCTCGAGTTGGCGCGGGAGACCGGCGACATGCTCCTCGAGGGCGAGGCCGAGGCCCAGGTCCTCTTCGTCGCGGCCGAGCGCGGGGACATGGACACAGCCAAGCGACACCTCGCTCGCTGCATGGAGGTCGCGGAGAAGCTGGGTCAGCCCGGGCTCCGCTGGCACGCGCACTACCACAGCGCGTGTCTGGCGCTGGCGCAGGGCCGGCTCGACGACGCCGAGCGATGGATGCACAGCGCCGCGGACATCGCGAGCGAGGGAGGTGAGCCCGACGTTCTGATGATCTATGGAGGCCAGGTGTGCACCGCCGCGGCCATGTCGGGGCGCGAGGAGGAGACGATCGACCTGCTCGAGCAGACCGCCGAGGACAACCCGGAGCTCGTGGCGTTCGCCGCCGCGGTCGCGCTCTTCTACTGCCGTGTGGGACGCGAGGAGGATGCTCGCGCGCAGCTCCGGAAGGTGCGCGGGGAGGGGTTCGAGCTCCTCACCCACGACCTGCAGTGGACGACGGCGCTCGACTACCTCGCAAAGGCGGCGGCTGAGCTCGGCGACGCCGAGGCGGCCGCCGAGCTCTACCCGATTCTGCTCCCCCTGCGAGGCCTCGTGGCCTGGAACGGGGCAACGGCCAACTTCTCCACCGAGCACCTGCTGGGACTGCTCGCCGCGACCCGGGGCGACCACGACACCGCGGAGGAGCACTACGCGCTCGCAGCCGAGTTCGAGGGCGCGGCCGAGATGCGCGCCTCGCTCGCGGCGACCAAGCTCGGTTGGGCCCGTTCGCTGCTGGCCAGGGAGACGCCGGAGCGGCGGGAGCGCGCTCGCGTGCTCGCCGCGGAGGCGGTCGAGTTGAGCCGCGAAGGCGGCTACCCGCGGATCGAGCAGGCAGCCGAGGAGCTGCTCGCCCCGATCCAGTCCGCCTGACTGTTAGCGTCGGCCGAATGGGGGG
>JAXDHW010000357.1:0-3200 GCA_034664365.1 Thermoleophilaceae bacterium | reverse complement strand
TTCGCGACCGGCGACTCGGGACCGCTCCGCCATCGCCACAGCGCCCCGCGCGACCTGGCGCTGGGGATGACGGTCGCGCTCTCCGACGGCACACTCGCGCGCTCCGGCGGCAAGGTGATCAAGAACGTGGCCGGTTACGACCTGCCCAAGCTGTTCACCGGGTCGCTCGGCACGCTCGGCGCGATCCTCGAGGTGGCCGTGCGACTCCACCCCCTCCCCCCGCGGACGACCACGGCGCTGGCCGCGTCGGAGGATCCGGACGCGGTCGCGCGCGGCGCATCCGACCTCGCGCACGCCCGCTCCGAGGCGCAGTGCCTCGACGTGGGCTGGTCGGACGGCAGCGGCCGCGTGCTCGCGCGCTTTGCCGGCGCGGAGTCGGCGGCGCAGGCTGCGCATGCCGCGGACGTGCTCGCGGCGGCGGGCCTGGCGCCCGAGACCGTCGAGGACGACGACGACCTGTGGCAGCGCCAGCGCGAAGGGCAGCGGTCCCCGGACGGCATCGTTCTCCGGGTCTCGGGAGTCCAGGCGCAGCTCGCGGATCAGCTCCGCGCCGCCGAGCGTGCCGGCGGAACCCTGGTGGGCCGCGCCGGCTACGGCCTGTCGTGGATCGCGCTGGAAGCGGACCGCCCCGGGGCGGTCGAGGACATCCGTCGCGCGCTCGCGCCGTCGCCGTGCGTGCTGCTCGACGCGCCGGCCGAGCTGCGCGGGCGGGTCGACGTATGGGGCGTGGGCGAGTCGTCCGCGATCGACCTTATGCGGCGCGTGAAGCGGCGCTTCGATCCCGCCGGCGCGTGCAGCCCGGGCGTGATGGTCGGGGGCATCTGATGGCCACGGCCTTCGACGACGTGCGGCCCCCGTCGGCCGACGTGATCGCCGACTGCGTGCACTGCGGCTTCTGCCTGCCCACCTGCCCGACGTACAACCTGTGGGGCGAGGAGATGGATTCGCCGCGCGGGCGGATCGTGCTGATGCGGACCGGGCTCGAGGAGGGGAGCGATCTGTCGCGAACGCTGGTCACGCACATCGACAACTGCCTCGGCTGCATGGCCTGCGTCACGGCGTGCCCGTCGGGTGTCCGCTACGACGAGCTGATCGAGGACACGCGCTCGCAGATCGAGCGCAACTTCGCGCGCACGCCGTGGGAGCGCCTCGTGCGGCGCGCGATCTTCGCGGGCTTCCCCCACCCCGGGCGGATGCGCGCGCTGGCGCCCCTGATCGGCATGGGCCGCGCGCTCGGTCTCCCGCGCCTGGCGCGGCGCCGGCGCGGCGGCCTGCTCGGCCGCGTGCCGCGGCTGCGCACGCTGCTCGAGCTCTCGCCGGAGCGCTCGCACGAGGCGCCCGCCGCCGAGGTGATCCCGGCGAGCGGCACGAGGCGCGCCCGCGTGGGGCTGCTCCAGGGCTGTGTCCAGCGCGTGTTCTTCGGCGGTGTGAACGCCGCCACCGCGCGCGTGCTCGCCGCCGAGGGCTACGAGGTGGTGGCCCGCCCCGAGCCGCGCTGCTGCGGCGCGCTCCAGCTGCACGCGGGCGACGACGGCCCGGCGCGCGAGCTGGCGCGGCGGACGATCGAGTCCTTCGACGACTGCGACCTCGTGGCGGTCAACGCGGCCGGCTGCGGCTCGGCGATGAAGGACTACGCGCACCTGCTGCGCGACGACCCGGAGTGGGCCGAGCGCGCGGCGGCGTTCTCCGCCCGGGTGCGCGACGTGTCGGAGCTGCTGACGGCTGAGGCCCCGCGCGCGCCGCGGCACCCGCTGCGCGTTCGCGTGGCCTACCACGACGCCTGCCACCTCGCCCACGCCCAGGCCGTGCGCAGCGAGCCGCGCGACCTCCTGCGCGGGATCCCGGAGCTCGAGCTGGTGGAGCCCGCCGACTGGGAGATCTGCTGCGGCTCGGCGGGTATCTGGAACCTCGTGAACCCGGAGCCCGCCGCGGAGCTCGGCCGTCGCAAGGCGCGCAACCTCCTTGACACGGGCGCCGAGGTGGTCGTCGCGGGCAATCCGGGCTGCGCGCTCCAGATCGCCGCGCACGCGGAGCGCCTCAGCGGCCGCGAGCTGCGGGTGCTGCACCCGGTCGAGCTGCTCGACATGTCGATCCGTGGAGGAGGCCGATGAGCATCGAGATCGCCGCGCCCGTGGAGGAGCGCTTCAGCGAGGTCCTGAGCGCCGATGCGCTCGAGCTGGTGGCCGACCTCCAGCGGACATTCGACGACCGCCGTCAGGAGCTGGTCGCGCGGCGAGCGGAACGCGTGGCGCGCTGGAACGCCGGCGAGCTGCCCGACTTCCTGCCCGAGACGCGCGAGGTGCGCGAGGGCGACTGGCGCGTGTCCCCGCCGCCGCCCCCGCTCCAGGACCGGCGTGTGGAGATCACCGGCCCGACCGACCGCAAGATGGTGATCAACGCCCTCAACTCGGGCGCGCGCGGGTTCATGGCCGACTTCGAGGACTCGCTCTCGCCCACGTGGTCGAACGTGATCGGCGGCCAGGCCAACCTGATCGACGCGATCGAGGGGACGATCGAGCACACCGAGGGCGACCGGACGTACCGCCTGGACGACGAGGTGGCCACGCTGCTCGTGCGCCCGCGCGGCTGGCACCTCACCGACCGCCACCTGCTCGTGGACGGGGCGCCCGTCTCCGGCTCGCTGCTCGACTTCGGCCTCTTCCTCTTCCACAACGCCCACCGGCTGATCGAGCGCGGGGCCGGGCCGTACTTCTACCTCCCGAAGATGGAGAGCCACCTCGAGGCGCGGCTGTGGCGCGACGTGTTCGTGCACGCCGAGGAGCGGCTCGGCCTCGACCGCGGCACGATCCGCGCCACCGTGCTGATCGAGACGGTGCCGGCGGCCTTCGAGATGGACGAGATCCTGTACGAGCTGCGCGAGCACTCGGCGGGGCTGAACGCCGGCCGCTGGGACTACATCTTCAGCATGATCAAGTGCTTCCGCGACCGGCCCGAGTTCCTGCTTCCGGATCGCGTGAGCGTGACGATGACGGTGCCCTTCATGCGCGCCTACACCGAGCTGCTCGTGAAGACCTGCCACCGGCGCGGCGCCCACGCGATGGGCGGGATGGCGGCGTTCGTGCCGAGCCGGCGAACGCCCGAGATCAACGAGAAGGCGTTCGCCGGCGTGCGCGCCGACAAGGAGCGCGAGGCGGGCCAGGGATTCGACGGGACCTGGGTCGCGCACCCGGATCTGGTCG
>JAXDHW010000350.1:0-3166 GCA_034664365.1 Thermoleophilaceae bacterium | reverse complement strand
AGCTCGGGATGTACGGCGACCTCGTGTACGCCGTCCCCGGCCTGACCCGGGCTCAGCTTCCCAAGTACTTCAAGGACGCGACGTTCGGTGTGAAGCCCGCGGACGTCGCGCGCACGTACAGCCCGCGTGCGGACGTGACGATCGTGCGCGACAAGGGCTTCGGCGTCCCGCACGTGTACGGGTCGACCCGCGCCGGGACGATGTTCGGGGAGGGCTACATCGCCGCCGAGGACCGTCTGTTCTTCATCGACGTCCTGCGCCACCTCGGCCGTGCCCAGCTCACCGCGTTCGCGGGCGGCGCCCAGGGCAACCGGGATTTCGACGAGTCGCAGTGGGCGATCGCCCCGTACACCGAGGCCGATCTCCAGAGGCAGATCGACCAGCTCCCGAAGCTCTACGGCGCCGAGGGCCAGACGGTCGTCGACGACGCGAAGAACTACGTCGCGGGCGTCAACAAGTACATCCAGGAGGCGCGCCTCGATCCCACGAAGATGCCGGGCGAGTACGCCGCGATCAACAAGCCGACCGGGCCCGACGACTGGAACGAGCGCGACATCATCGCCACCGCCGCCCTGGTCGGCGGGATCTTCGGTGCCGGCGGCGGCCGCGAGCTCGACAGCGCGCTCACCCTCCAGGCGCTCCAGAAGCGCCTCGGCCGGCGCGCCGGCCGCCGGTCGTGGAGCGACTTCCGCTCCGCCGACGATCCCGAGGCGCCCACCACCGTCGCCGGCAAGCGCTTCGAGTACCAGAAGCCGCCCAAGCACCTGGCCAAGGGCAGCCTCGCGATGCCCGACCAGGGCACGGTCGCCTACCAGCCGGTCGCCGGCGGCAGCGGCGGCTCGAGCAGCAGCGGCACGGCCGCCGCCGGGCGCTCCGGCCGGTGCGCCGCGCACGGGCTCGTCTGCCTGCCCAAGTCCGAGTCGAACGCGCTCGTGGTGTCCGCGCGCGAATCGAAGTCGGGCCACCCGCTCGCCGTCTTCGGCCCGCAGACCGGCTACTTCGCGCCCCAGATCCTGATGGAGATGGACGTGCACGGGCCCGGCATCGACGCGCGCGGCGCCGCCTTCCCGGGCGTCAACCTCTACGTGCAGCTCGGCCGCGGGCGCGACTACGCGTGGAGCGCGACCTCCGCCGGCGATGACCTGACCGACACCTTCGCGCTGCCGCTCTGCAACCCGAACGGGTCGGCCGCCTCGCTCAAGTCCGACCACTACCTCTACCGCGGCAAGTGCCTGGCGATGGAGGTGCTCGAGCGCAGCAACAGCTGGACTCCCAGCGCGGCCGACCAGACCCCGCCCGGGTCGGAGACGCTCACCGCGTACCGCACCGCGCTCGGCCTCGTGATCGCCCGCGCCCGGGTGCACGGCAAGCCGGTCATCTACACGAGCCTCCGCTCGACCTACATGCACGAGGTCGACTCGGCGCGCGGGTTCGTGGACTTCAACAACCCCGCCAAGATGCGCTCGCCCGCCGCCTTCAAGCGGGCCGCCAACAAGATCGGCTACACGTTCAACTGGCTGTACGTCGACCGCAAGCACGATGCGTACTTCAACTCGGCCGCCAGCCCGGTCCGCGGGAAGCGCACAAGCACGCACTTCCCGGTCTGGGGCACCAAGCGCAGGTTCCAGTGGAAGGGCTGGAACGCGGCCAACCGGACCGAGCGCAAGCTCCCGTTCCAGCAGCACCCGCAGGCGATCGACCAGCGCTTCTTCACGAGCTGGAACAACAAGCAGGCGCCGGGCTTCCGCACCTCGGACTCCAAGTGGAGCTACAACTCGGTGTTCCGCTCGCAGTCGCTCGACGAGCGGGTCCGCAAGGGGATCAGGGGCAAGCGCAAGCTCGACCTCGTGGGCCTCGTCTCCGCGATGGAGGACGCCGGGACCGTGGACCTGCGCGGCCGCCGCGACATGCCGTTCGCGCTCAAGATCCTCGGCAAGCAGAAGGATCCCGCGCTGAAGAGCGCGATCGCCAAGCTCAAGGCGTGGCGCGCTCGCGGCGCGCACCGCCGCGACAAGAACCACGACGGCACCTACGACGACTCCGAGGCGGTCCGGATCCTGGACGCGTGGTTCCCGCTCTGGGTGGCGGCCGAGTTCAAGCCGACGATCGGCAGCTCGATCTTCGGCCAGATCAACTCGATCAACGAGGTCGACAACGCGCCGAACAACCACGGCGACCACCTCGGCTCCGCCTACGACGACGGCTGGTACGGCTACATCTCGAAGGACCTGCGGCAGGTCCTTGGCAAGCACGTCCGCGGCCATTACTCCCGCACCTACTGCGGCCGGGGCAAGCGCGCGCGGTGCCGGAAGCTGCTGGCCAGGACCCTGGCGAAGGCGCTCAAGATGTCGCCGAACCAGGTCTACCCGGGTGACGGCGACTGCAGCGCCGGCGACCAGTGGTGCTGGGACGCCGTCCGCCACCGCCCGCTCGGTGCGGTCAGCCAGCCGCTGATCCACTGGATCAACCGCCCGACGTTCCAGCAGGCAGTCGAGATCAAGCGCGCCGCGCCCTGACGGGCGCCCGCGCGCCATACTTCCTCGCGGCAGGCGTGGGGGGAGCTCGGTTGACATCGGCGGCGCTGGCCGTGGCAGCGGCGGGGCTCATGCTGGCCGCGGCGCCGGCCGCGGCCGACACGCTCGACTCCGGCGACGTCTACGCGCGCGTCGACTCGAAGGGGGTCGCGCTCGGCAACGCGCTGGCCGAGCGGACGTGGTCCCGCGCCGCGCTTCGCACCACGTCGCTCCTCGACAAGCGCGCGGGTGGAAGGCGCTGGAGCACGGACAGCCGCGACTTCACGCTCCACCTGACCGGCGCGACGGTGGGGAGCGAGTCGTTCAGGGTCGCCGCGGCGACCCTCGCGCGGCTGCCGCGCGGCGGCATCCGGGTGACGATGCGCCTCGTGGGCTCGGGTCCGGCGGCGGGGCTCGGCGCGGCGCGCGTCGTCGAGGCCTATCCGGGAGTGGCCGGCTTTCGTGCCCAGACGACCCTCTCGTCCGCCACCCCGCTGGTGCTCACGTCCGCCACGCTGGAGCTCGCGGGCGTCGGGAGCAAGGTCACGCCGGTGCTGCGCGGCTTCCGCGCCGGCACGGACTGGCGCGAGCCCGGCTGGAAGGGTCCGCCCCTCTGGACCGGCTACGCGCAGCCCGGCGACGTGCGCCAGGAC
>JAXDHW010000348.1:0-3953 GCA_034664365.1 Thermoleophilaceae bacterium | reverse complement strand
AGATCCCGTCGGCCGAGCGCAGTACCCGCCGCGGCGGGCGCCGGCGCTCGACGTCGTCGAGCCGCAGGAGCACCGCGTCCTCGCGCAGCGGCGGATCGTCGCGGGCGTCGAGCAGCCGGTCGTCCGGCTCGCGCTCGGGCAGCCGCTCCGGCGCCACGCGCGCCAAGAGCGCACGCTCGAGCAGTGCGCGTTCGGCGAGCTCGCGCTCGGGCGGAGCCCGCTCCGGCACCGCGCGATCCAAGACCCGCGCCTCGAGCTCGCGCTCGCGCGCCAAGTAACAGGTTTGTTAAGGGGACTGTCCCCTTAACAAACGGTGGTGCGGCACCCGCGCCCCGGCGCGGGTGCCGCTACCGTCGGCGTATGTCCCTGACTCGCGGAACCGGGCCGTTCGCGCCGAGACGCGCGGGCGTCTTCAACTTCGAGTTGGGGCGCACGAAGGGGCTCATCTACTTCGAGGACTCGCCGCGCCGCATCCGCGCGATCCTCGCCGGCGAGACGATCGTCGACAGCCGCCGCTCGAAGCTGCTCCACGAGCAGGGCAAGCTGCCGATCCACTACTTCCCCGAGGACGAGGTCAGGACCGAGCTGCTCGAGCCGACCGACCACCACACGCACTGCCCGTGGAAGGGCGACGCGAGCTACTGGTCGGTGAGGGTGGGCGACACGGTTGCGGAGAACGCGGTCTGGGGCTACCCGGAGCCGCTGCCCGACGCCCCGCCGCTCGCCGGCCACCTCGCCTTCTACTGGGACAGCATGGACGAGTGGCTCGAGGAGGACGAGCCGCTGATCGGCCACGCGCGCGACCCGTACCACCGCGTCGACGTGGTCGACACCTCACGCGCGATCCGCATCGAGATCGACGGCGACGTGGTGGCCGAGACCACCCGCGCGCGGGCGCTGTTCGAAACCGGCCTGCCGACGCGCTGGTACATCCCGCCGGACGACGTGCGCGCCGACCTCCTGACCACGAGCGACACGCACTCGGTGTGCGCGTACAAGGGCGTCGCGTCGTACAGGACGGTCAGCGACGAGGCCGACGTCGCGTGGTTCTACCCCGAGCCCCGCCGCGAGGCGGAGCGGATCCGCGACCACCTCTGCTTCTTCAACGAGCGCGTGGACGTCTACGTCGACGGCGAGCTCCAGGAGCGGCCCGAGTCGCCCTGGTCACACCCGACAGGGCGGTAGCCGCACCGCCGTGCGGCCGCCCGCGCCGTCGGTCGCCAGGAGTCGCCGGCCGCAGGCCGAGTGGCGCGCGAGCCTGAACGCTCCGCTGGCCGACAGCGGTACCCGCTTGCCGGCCAGCGTCACGACCACGCGACTGGCGGCGGCGTCGGCGTGCGGCTGCCAGTCGCCGTCGCGCGCGTCCACGGCGTCGAGGTAGCCGTTCATCGTGTTGGGCGGCACCGGGTAGGGCGGGATCTCGAACGCGTATGGCGTGCGCCAGCCGTAGGTGAAGTAGCGGCTGCGGCGGCTGGCGTCGCCCTCGCTCTGAAAGCGCGACCGGAGCGCGGACGCGCGGTCGGGATCGGGTGCGTGCGCCGAGCCGAGCCAGCCGCTCCGCGTGCGGTGGACCCTGAGCCCCGGACGCTCGGCCACGAGCAGCCGCGTGCCGAGCAGCCCCGCACCGGCGGCCTGGCGCGCGGCGGCCAGGAAGTGCCCGGCCTCGTCGCGGAAGTGGCGGTTCCGAAGCCCCCTGAGCCGCGCGGGCGCGTCGACCACCAGCCCGAGCTCCCGCCGCAGCCGCTGCGCGTGGCCTCCCCAGACCGGCCGCGCGTCGTAGGCGCGCAGGAAGCGCCGGCTGAGGCGCGTGAACGTCGGCGCCTCGGCGAGGTCGAGCTTGGTCGACCAGCTCGTCTCCGCCCAAGCGCGCAGCACGGGGCGCAGCGGTCCGGCGAGCTCGCGCACGGCGCGCAGCCACGAGCGCCGGCGGTCGTAGCGGCGCGGCGCCCGCAGCCAATCGCCCGCGGTGGCGAGTGGCAACAGGTTGAGGTCCGCCTCGTTCATCGGGTTGAGGAAGAACCCGCCGACCGAGCCCGACACGTCGGGCCGCCGCAGGTACGGGCCGAGGAAGAGCCGGGCGGTGCCAGCGGGCGTGGCATTGCCGGCCGTGTCGTCGTCGGTCCAGTTGTCCCAGACGAGGGGCCGGCGGCCGATCAGCTTCCCGTACGCGCGGGCGTCGGCCGGCGCGAACGCGTGAGCGGGCACGGTCACCCCGGTCCACATCACCTCGACACCGGGCCGCAGGGTCGCGCGAAGCCCGCGCAGGTAGTCCGTGTCGGCGGTGCCGGAGTAGTCGGCGCCCACCGTGAGGAGCCGCGCGCGCGGCTCGCGCGAGCGGAGGGCGGCGTACAGCCGGCTCAGGAAGTCGCCGTTCGCGCGGCCGAACGCGTTGTCGCCCGTGCCGTACCGCGCGACGTCCTCGGGATGCCCGAACGTCTTCGTGACGTCGTCGAAGCTGATCATGAACGTGCGTGCGCCCGCTCTTCGGAAGGGCTCGAGCTTGTCCAGAACGGCCGTGAGGTCGGCCGGGCAGGAGAAGCAGAGGTCGCGGCTCGGCGGCCGGTCCGGAGCGCGCGGCGTGGGGATCAGCGGCAGCGCTGGGCTGAGGTTGGGGATCCACTCGATCCCCCGCCTGCCGGCCAGCGCGATCTCGCGCGCGAAGTCAGCGCGCTCCGCCGCCGGGTAGGGATCGCGCCAGTACGTGCGCTGGTAGAGGTCGTCCTTCGGAGCGTGCACGTACGCGTTGAAGCCGTGGCGCGGCATCCAGCGGATAACGCGCGTGCGCGCGCCGTGGTCCCAGGTCGGCCCGTAGGCGCCCTCCACGACCCCGCGCCAGCCGAACGGCGACCGTGCATCCGCCACAGCCGGCGCCGCCAGGGCCGCTCCGATCGCGATCCCGAGCAGGAGGCGGCGCATCCGCGTCAGGCTAACGTCCAACCCTCGCGCGGGCGCTGCGTTCCAACGGGTATGACCAATAAAACGAAGGCCCTCATAACCACGGCCGGCCTGGCGCTGCTCGCCACCGGCGGAAGCGCGCAGGCTGCGCCCCCAAGCCCGCACCAGCTGTCGATCGCCGCCAAGCCGGCGCGCGTCGTCTACGGCGGCACGGTCGCGATCACCGGCAAGCTCACCGGCTCCGACAACGCGGGCGAGACCATCAACCTGAACGAGGACCCGTTCCCGTTCGGCACCTTCACCAAGCTCGCGACGACGCAGACGAGCGCCGCCGGCAGCTACGGGTTCTTCGTGACCCCGACGGTGAACACGAAGTACCAGACCGATGCCAAGTCGAAGGCGCCCGCCACCAGCCCGGAGCTGCTCGTGAAGGTCGCGCCGAAGATCACGCTCAAGGTGACCGACAAGACCCCGGCCGTGGGCCAGAAGGTCACGTTCTCCGGCACAGTGGCCCCCGACCACGACGGCCAGTCGGTGCTGCTCCAGCGGTATAGGAACGACGGCACCTGGAGGACGATCAAGACCCTCGTGCTCGTCGACGCCGGCACGGCGTCGTCGAAGTTCGCCTACACGCGGAAGATCACCCGCACCGGGACCTTCCGGATCAAGAAGTCGGCTGATACGGACCACGTGGCGGGGCACAGCCACCGCCGCACGCTCACGGTCCACTCGTCGTAGCTACGGCCGCAGGCCGCGCGCCTTCGGACCGCCCACCAGCTCGTGCCGAACGAGCTGGTGGGCGCGCTCGGCCCAGTCGCACAGAAGCGCCCGCGTGTCGCGCGGGTCGATGATCTCCTCGACCCCGAAGCGCTCCGCCGTGCGGAACGGCGAGCGCACCGCGTCGAGCCGCTCCTGGATCTCGGCGCGTAGAGCGACCGGGTCCTCGGCCGCCTCCAGGTCGCGCCGGTACGCCGCCTCGATCCCGCCCTCCAGCGGCAGCGAGCCCCACTCGCCCGACGGCCACGCGTAGCGCAGGTTGAGCGCCGCGTGGTTCCCGT
>JAXDHW010000342.1:0-3433 GCA_034664365.1 Thermoleophilaceae bacterium | reverse complement strand
TCCGCGAGGCCGACGGCACGGCCCTGCCGCCGCAGGCGATATCGAGCGGCAAGCGCGCGTTCGAGGCGCCGCAGCTCGTGGCTGACGCGACGGGCGACGCGGCTCTCGTCTGGAACGAGCCGCGCCTGATCTACTCGGACCAGGTCTCGCCGTCGCCCTACTCGGTCAGCGACATCAACCTGATCTCGGAGCGGCTCGCGGGCGGCGCGTTCGGCGAACCGGCCGCGGTGCCCGGCGCCGAGAGCGAGGCATACGACCCGAAGGTCGCGATGTCCGGCGACGGTCTCGTGACGGTGGCGTTCCCGGCCTGGTCGTACGTGGGCCGCGTCGTGGCCGGGCAGGTCGGACAGCCGCTCACGCCGGTGCGGAGCTTCGGCTTGAACAACATCCCGGTGTCGGCGGAGCTCGTCTCGAACGCGGCGGGGAAGACTCTCCTGGCCTGGGTCACGGCGGACGTGAGCCATGCGGTCACGACGTTCCGGAACGGCAGCGGGGAGTTCGGCCGCGTTGAGGATCTCCGGCCCGGCTGCGAGCACGCGGACTCTGTGACCACGAAGCTGAACGAGGCGGGCGAGGCCGCGGCCCTCATCATGGACCACGGGGCGCCCTACGTGACGACCCTGACGGATCCCACGGTGCGCGGGCACCAGGAGTGCGCCTGGTCGACCGTGTATACCGACGACCCCGACGCAAACGTTCACGTCGAGGGCCCCCGGACGATGATCCACCCACCGGAGGTCGCGGAGCTGCGCCTCGCGCGGCTGGCGGTGCCGGGCGACGGGGCCGGCCGGCAGACCGTCTACGCCGCGGTCGACTGCCCGGGCCATTGCGACTTCAGGCTCACCGTCAGCCGCAAGAGCAGGCGGGGGCGGGTGCTCGCAAGCGCGTCGCAGCGGTTCTCCTCGAGGACGCTACGCCGTCTACGGGCGAGCGTGGCGGTACCTGTCGTTCCGAAGAACCGTCGAAAGCGCGCCATGAAGCGCCTCTTCATCCGCATCGACGGGAGGGATCGCCACTGGCGGCCGACGACAGTGAAGAGGCAGGTCCAGCTGCGCTAGGGGCTCTACCCCTTGTAGTTAGCCATCGACTGCGCCATGCGGTCCTGGAGCGAGTGGGCGTAGGAGTCCGAGCCCTGGTCGTTCATCAGGATCGAGAAGATCAGTCGGCTACCGCCGCGCGCATCGCAGTAGCCGGAGAGGGCGCTCACGCCGTAGAGGGTCCCCGTCTTCGCGTGGCAGTGGTGGTGGGCCGGGCCCGAGGTCATCCGCGTGGCGAGGGTGCCGTTCACGCCGGCGATCGGGAGCTCGGCGAAGAAGTCGTCGAACTCCGGCCTCGACCGCTCGTGGTCGAGGAACTGAACGACCTCCTGCGGCGCCGCCTGGTTGGCGCGCGAGAGGCCCGACCCGTCGGAGAGGTGCACGGTCGCCCTGCGCTTCTTCGCGTAGTGCTCGATTGCGTCGGAGCCGCTAGCCGTGGTGCCGTCGCCGAGGCCCTTCGCCAGCAGCTCGGCGAAGAAGTTGTCGGACGGCAGGGCGGTGAGCTGCACGATGCGGGACAAGGGCAGCGACCTGACCCGGGCGAGGTTCGTCGCGTCGGAGGGCGCCTTCCTCGCCTGCGACGAGCCGCCGATCTTCACGTGGAGCCTCTGGAGCGCGTCCGCGAGGCGGGCCGCCGCGTACGCCGGCGGATTGGTCTGGAAGTAGCCGTTCGACATCAGGCCGTGGTTGTAGACCAGGGCCGTGAGCGGCCCGCCGACCTCCGCCGACGCCGCGTAGCCCTCCGCCGGACCGCTCCGGCGCGAGTCGTACAGCGACTCGTCGCCCAGCACGCGGCCGGTCACCTCGCGCAGCCCGGCGTCGTGGAGCTTCTTGGCCAGGTTCTCGACCGTCGCCCCGCCGCCGTACTCCGACCGCACGTAGCTCTTGCTGCCGAAGGTCACGTCGCCGCCGCCGATGAGGAACAGGTTGCCGCGGAGCTTGCCCGTGTCCGGGTCGATGGCCGCCCGCGTGGCCACGCGGGTCACGAACGTGCCGTCCGGCCCCCACCGGGCCAGCGCCGCCCCCGTGGTGAAGAGCTTGGTGTTCGAGGCCAGGATCCTCGCCCTCGTGTGGCTCCAGGCGAACAGCCGCGCGCCGCTCTCAGCGTCGCGCACGAACGCCCCGGAGGACGGACCGGCATTCCTCATGACCCGTGCCAGGGACTTCCGGAGCCCCGATTGGGGGCTCGCGAGCGCCGCCGCCGGGGCGGCGAGCGCCAGGGCCAGCGCGGTGACCAGGACCGTGGCCGGGCGGGTGAGGGGAGTCATCCGAGCGACCGCGCGAGGCTAGCAATGGCTGCCGCCGCCGGTGCCACCGGCGCGTGCCGGGGCCGCTGCCATACTGGGACGCCTGGCCATGGGCAACGTCGTCAAGCTCGAGAAGCCCCGTAAGGGGCCCGCACAGCGCCCCAAGCCGGCCCGCAGGCGGGCGCGGCGCTCACGGACCGCCCTCGTGCTCGGGGGCGGAGGGGTCACGGGCGGCGTCTACGAGATCGGCGCCCTGCGGGCGCTCGACCTGCTGGCCGTCAACCGTACGGTCAACGAGTTCGACGTCTACGTCGGCACCAGCGCCGGCTCGTTCGTCGCCAGCCTGGTCGCCAACGGGGTGACCCCCGAGGAGATGATGCGGGTGGTCAACCAGCAGGTGCCCACGCCGTTCCGCGACATCAACATGGGCACCGTTCTCCAGCCTGGCTACGCCGACCTGGCCAAGAGCCTCGCGCTGATGCCGCTCCGCACCGTGGGGCTCGCGCGAACGCTGCTCTCGAACCTCCGTCAGACCTCGCTGATGGACGTCCTGCTCGGCCTGGCCGAGGGCCTGCCGCCGGGTCTCTACGACGGCTCGGGCATCGAGCGTTACCTGAACGAGGTCCTGAGCGACCCCGACCGGGTCAACGACTTCCGCCTGCTCGAGAACGAGCTCTACCTAACCGCCACCGACCTCGACACCTGCGAGCGGATCGTGTTCGGCACCGAGGGCTGGGACGACGTTCCGATCGCCCGCGCCGCCGCGGCGTCCACCGCGCTGCCGATGGTCTACCGGCCGGTCGAGGTCAAGGGCCGCCAGCTCGTGGACGGCGGGCTGCGCTCGACCACCAACGTGGACCTCGCGGTCGAGCACGGCGCCAAGTTCGTGGTCGTCGTCAACCCGCTCGTCCCGTACGTCAACGACTTCCAGAAGCTGATCCCCACGATGCTGGGGAGCCGCGTCCGCCGGGTGGCCGACATGGGCTTCCCGCAGGTCGGCTACCAGGCGTTCAAGCTGCTCGCCCACCAGCGCCTGCACGAGGCCGTCGCGCACTGGCAGGAGAAGTATCCGGGCGTGGACATCCTCCTGATCGAGCCCGACCCGAGCGACGAGCTGATGTTCGACACCAACATCATGAACTTCACCCG
>JAXDHW010000331.1:0-2533 GCA_034664365.1 Thermoleophilaceae bacterium | reverse complement strand
GCCGAGCTCGCGCCACAGCTCGGACATCGCTCGCAGCTTGGCGTGCTCCTCGACGAAGCGGATCCCCGCGTTGACGAAGAACGACATCCGCCCGAACACGCGCGGGAACGTCTCGGCGTCGACACGGTCGCGCACCTGGTCGAGCACCGCGCGCGCCGTGGAGAGCGAGTAGGCGATCTCCTGGACCGGCGTGGCTCCCGCCTCCTGGAGGTGGTACGAGCAGATGTTGATCGGGTTCCACTTGGGGACCTCGTCGACCGTGAACGCGATCATGTCCGCGATCAGCCGCATCGACGGGCCGGGCGGGAACGCGTAGGTCCCGCGCGAGAGGAACTCCTTGATGATGTCGTTCTGAGTCGTTCCCTGGAGCGCGTGGCGGTCGACGCCGTTCTCCTCGGCCACGGTCATGTAGAGCGCGAGCAGCCAGGCGGCGGTGGCGTTGATCGTCATCGACGTGTTCATCTCGTCGAGCGGGATGCCGTCGAGGAGCGAGTGCATGTCGCCCTTGTGCGCGATCGAGACGCCGACCTTGCCGACCTCGCCGCGCGAGAGCTCGTGGTCGGGGTCGTAGCCGGTCTGGGTGGGGAGGTCGAACGCCACCGACAGGCCGGTCTGCCCCTTCTCCATGTTCTTGCGGTAGAGCGCGTTCGACTCGCGGGCCGTGGAATGGCCTGCATAGGTGCGCATGACCCAGGGGCGGTCGGGCTCCGGCAGCCGCGCTTCGCTCATGGACCGAATTGTAAGGTCAGGGGGGTGCCGCGGCTGATCGACGTCTGTCACCTCGGGCGGGACCGCGTGATCGGCGCCTTCGAGGTGGACGGCGTGGTGGTCGACCCCGGGCCGACCACGAGCGTCGCCGCGCTGGACGGGATCGAGCCGCGCGCGCTGCTCCTCACGCACATCCACCTCGACCACGCCGGGTCGGCGGGCGTGCTGGCGCGGCGCCACCCCAACATGCTCGTCTACGTGCACGAGCGCGGCGCGCGCCACCTCGCCGACCCGTCGCTCCTGCTGAAGAGCGCGGGCCGGCTGTACGGCGACCGGATGTGGGACCTGTGGGGCGAGGTCGCGCCGGTCCCGGAGGACCGGATCCGGCCGCTCCGGGGCGGCGAGACCGTGGAGGGCTTCCGCGTGGCCTACACGCCCGGGCACGCGTCGCACCACGCCTGCTACCTCCACGAGGCCACGGGCGATGCCTACGTGGGCGACGTCGCGGGCGTGAGGATCCCACCCGGCGACTACACGGTCGCGCCGACGCCGCCGCCCGACATCGACGTGGAGGCCTGGGCGCGCTCGATCGACACGGTGGCGGAGTGGTCGCCCGAGCGGCTCTGCCTGACCCACTTCGGCTTCGCCGACGACCCCGGCGCCCAGCTCGGCCGCACGCTCGAGGCGCTCGCCCGGCAGCTCCAGTGGGCCACGCTGGGGGACCCGCAGTCGTTCGAGGCCGAGCTGGCCGCGGCGCGCCCCGACGACGTCGACCCGCAGCTCGTGCAGGCCGCTCCGCCCGGGCAGCTCTACCTGGGCCTCGAGCGCTATCTGAAGAAGCGCGCCGAGGCCGCGGCGTGAGCTCGTCGACCGTCGAGCTCCCGCGCGTGCAGGAGCCGGGCTCCGGGCTCGGCGGCGCCTGGCGCGTGATCGTGCTGAACGACAACCACAACACCTTCGACGGCGTGGCCGCCGCCCTGGCGCGGATCGTGCCGGGGGTGAGCCTCGACGACGGCTACCGGATCGCCGACCAGATCCACACCACCGGTCAGGCGATCGTCTGGAGCGGCCCGCGCGAGCCCGCCGAGCTCTACTGGGAGCAGCTCAACGAGGCGGGGCTCACGATGGCCCCCCTGGAGCAGGGGTAGCGGACGCTCAGCTGGAGACCTGCCAGGACACGGTCTTCTTGCACGTGTCCACGTAGTTGCCGTTCTTCGTGACACGCACCCTGATGTGGAACTTGCCGGTGGCGCTCGTCGGCGACCCGAACTTTCCGTTGAGCCCGCCCTTCATGTGCCCGACGTAGGAGCCCGAGTTCTCGTTGTACTTCCCGCTCTGCTCGAAGCTGCCGTCGCCGGCCACGTCGAGGTTGCCGGTGTTGACGGTGCTGTCCGGGCCCCAGGTGAGGTGGTGGCCGTTCGAATCCTTCTTCTTGCAGATCGCCTTCCAGCGGATGAAGAACCCCTTGTCGGGGATGTTGTGGCTCTTGTTGACCTTGATCCGGACCTTGAGGTCCTGGCCGGTCTTCCCGAGGTACTTGCCCTCCTTCGGGATGGCGGCGATGGCCACGGCCGCGCACGCGAGGAGCGCGAGGCACACGGAGATTGCAACGAGGAATCGACGTCGGCCGGTCATGGTTCTCCTTCGCGTGGGGGGGTCCACCCTAACCCAGACGGGGCGGCGCGGCCACCGCTAATCGGCGCCGGACTCCGCCAGGCCGGCCACGATCTCGCCGGCGTCGACCGCGCGCAGCCACATCGGCAGCACGGGGACCTGGAACAGCCCCGAGGCCTCCGCGCGCGCCTCCGCGATCTCCTCCGAGTAC
>JAXDHW010000329.1:0-3717 GCA_034664365.1 Thermoleophilaceae bacterium | reverse complement strand
TCCGCGGCCGTGCCCGGGCCGTCGGGCAATCGGCTGGCGGCGTTGATCGCTGGATGGTCGCGTTCCTGTTCCAAGTCCAGTTCGGGTTCCGCTTCCGGCTCGTAGTCGAGCGCCTCCTGCGGCTCCTCCTCCTCGCGCAGGTCGCGCGCCCGGATGTCGATCGGCTCGTCGCCCGCGATCAGGATGTCGTCCGCCACCGAGCGCAGGTCGTGATCGAGGTACCCGCACACCACGTCGCGCAGGAGCGCGCGCACGTGCTGCTCGACATCGGCGCAGAGCGCGCGCGGCGACGGCTGCTCGCCCACGTCGTCCTCCTCGTCGTCGACGTCGAAGTCGATCGCGCCCCCCGCCATCGCGCGCCGCTCGATGGCGAACGCGGCCTCGAGCCGCCCGCGCACCACCCTGCGCTCGGACTCCTCGGCGCACAGCGCCGCGAGCCGCTGCGCGAGGCTCGCGCGACCGGCATCGCCGTCGGCGTCGAGCAGCGACTGGATCGCCAGCAGGTTGTCGGAGAGCGCCTCGATGTCCGTCGACCGCTCGCAGCCCATCTCGAAGCGACCGAGCGACCAGCCGATCCGGCCGGCGTGCCGTGACCCCGCGATCAACTCGACGAGCTCGCGCAGCTCCGGCTCCTCCGCCTCGCTGAGCACCCAGGGCTCGCCGCGACCGGGCCCGCCGACCGCAAGCGGCACGGGCTGCCAGACCCCGCCGTCGGCGCGGCCCCAGCCGAACCCCGCGAGGGCGACGCGCCCCGGCTTGAACAGGCGCATCGCCGTGAGCAGGCGGCGGAAGCGAATCCGCGCCTCGGTCGCGGGCAACGGAGCGTCGGTTTCGATGTCGCGCTCCAGCGCACACACGGCGTTGGGTCCCGCGGCGCGCTCGCGTTCACCGGGTCCGAGTGGCCACACCGCCTCCGGCGGCGCATCGATCCTGTCGCCGCGCGCGAGCATCAGCCCACCGCCCAGGTCGACCCTGTCGCTCTCCAGGATCAGGCCCTGCACCGCGGCGACCACCGCGGTGTGCATCGTCCCCTCGTACAGCGTGCGCTCGACCTCGGAGTAGACACGGTCGAAGCGCTCCTCGGGGAACTGGAAGTCGGTGGCGTCCTCGTAGAGCCGGTCGAGCATCGCGCGGAGCGCCGGCTCGGCATCGTCCGCGGACGGGAGCCCGCGCAGGCGCAGGTACGCCTCGGCCCCGTTGCCGAGCGCCTGGGCGGCGCGCTTGGCCGACGCCGTCGCGGCGATCACGTCCCAGCGCGCCGCGATGAAGTCGGCCGTCAGCGGCAGGTAGCGGTAGAGGACCGAGCCCGTGCCCGGCTCCTCGACGACGTCGTAGGGCAGCTCCTCCCCCGCGTCGAGCTCGGTCGAGAGGAGCGCGGCGGTCTCGAGGGCGAACTCGCGGAGGGCGTCGTGAAGCGCGCGGTTTCGCATGCGCGCCCTTTCGCCGCGCGGGCGCGGGGTCCTGCGCGCGGAGCGTCTGTCGGCTAGGCGGCAGCCGCGGTGGCGCGGTCGCGCCCGGCGAGCCATTCACGCCCGAAGCGGCGCATGTCCTCGAGGATCGGGAGCAGCGCCCGGCCCTTGTCGGTGAGCGCGTACTCGACCCGCGGCGGCACCTCGGGATACGTCTTGCGCTGCACGATGCCCTGCTCCTCGAGCGCGCGCAGCCGGAGCGACAGCGTGCGCGGGCTGATGCCGGCGAGCGAGCGCTCGAGCTCGCAGAAGCGGCTGCAGCCGGCGGCCAGGTCGCGGATCACGAGGATCGTCCACTTGTGACACACGACGTCCGCCGTGGCACAGACGGGACAGGTCTTGTTCGCCGCCCGCTCCGCTGCCAGATCGCGCTTCACGAAATGAAGTATAGCCCTGCCAATGCCGTCCGGCCAGGAGCGGCGGCCAGGCTGCCTAGCCGCTCAGGAGCTTGCCGATCCCGCCCGCGGCGCCCGAGCCGCCCGCTCCGCCGCCCTGCACGCGTCCCTCGCTCGGCTGCACGAGCACCCATCCCTGCCCGCTAAACGCGACCTGGATCGTCTCGCCCGAGCCACGCCCGATCAGCGTCTTCATGCTCGCGTCGACCTTGACCTGCGTCTGCACCCCGCTCGACCAGGTGATCGCGGCCTGGGCGTCCGCGAACGTGGGCGCGCCCCCGACGTCGAGCAGCACCGGTGGGCCGTCGGAGAGAACCGCGACCATCCCGCTGCCGGACAGGACCATGTTGAAGAGCCCGCCCGCCAGCATGCTCGCGGGGCCGCCCTCGACCTTCTTGATGTCCCAGTCGATGCCGGCGTCGAATGCCAGCACGTTCGCGCCGTTGCACGTGATCTGGTCGTTCTCGAGCGTGATCAGGTGGATGTCCTGGGCCTGGTCGGCCAGGAAGACCTCGCCGCTCCCCTCCATCTTCATCAGCCGCGTGCCCTCGCCGGTCGTCGCCTTCTTGATCATCCGGCCGAGACCGCCCGACCCGGCGTGCTCGAACTTGACCTCGCCCTGGTAGGCCACCATCGACCCGAGCTTGGCCTGGATCGTGACCTTGTTGAGTGCGACCTTCAGCAGCTTGCCGTTCTGAAGCGCGAACGCCTCCTGGGACTGCGTCTCTGCGAACGAGTCGAGGGTGGTCTGCACGGCGCTGCTCCTTGCGATCGAGGGCGAGGCGGAGCCACCCACTCTGGGAGAGATCGCGGCGAGCGTCAACCCGGCCCGCGCGGACCGGCGGAGCGCGGCTAGTACGCCGACTCGGTCGCCGCCGGCTCGGGCGGCGTGGACATCAGCTGCTCGACGGAGGTCGAGCGCTGGCCGTCCGAGGCGACGAGGAGCTTGAAGTCGTGCGGGCTGGTGGCCGCGTGCATGGCCTCCTCCATCGTCACGCGACCGGCCTGCACGTGCGCGAGCAGGGCCTGGTCGAAGGTCTGCATTCCGTAGTAGGCGCCCTCGGTGATTACGTCCACGAGCTTGGCGGTCTCGGCCGGGTTCATGATCATGTCCTTCACGCGGCCCGTGCTGCGCAGGATCTCGCAGCAGGCGACGCGACCCTCGCCGTCGGCGCGCTTCACGAGCCGCTGCGAGATCACCGCCTTGAGCGTGCCCGCGAGCATCGCGCGGACCTGCTGGTTCATGTGCGGCGGGAAGAAGTCGATGATGCGGTTGATCGTCTCGGCGGCATCCACCGTGTGAAGCGTCGAGAGGACGAGGTGCCCGGTCTCGGCCGCTGACAGCGCGGTCGACACCGTCTCCTCGTCGCGCATCTCGCCGACGAGGATCACGTCCGGGTCCTGGCGCAGGACGCGGCGCAGGGCGCGCTTGAACGAAGCCGTGTCGGCACCCACCTCGCGCTGGTTGATGATCGAGCGCTTGTCGCGGTGGAGGAACTCGATCGGGTCCTCGATCGTGACGATGTGCTTGGAGTGGAAGCGGTTGATCTGGTCGATCATCGCGGCGAGCGACGAGGACTTGCCCGAGCCGGTCGTGCCCGTCACGAGGATGATCCCGCGCTCCTCGTCGGCGATCTCCGAGATGACGTCGGGGAGCCCGAGCTGCTCGATCGAGCGGATCTCGTGCGGAACCGCGCGGGCGACGAGGGAGACGACGCCGCGCTGGCGGAACGCGTTCACGCGGAAGCGCGAGAGGCCGGGAAGGCTGTAGGAGAAGTCGACCTCGTGCTCGTCCGCGAACTCCTCGAGCTTGGCCGGCTCCTTGAGGAGGTGCCGGAGCGCTGCCTCGGTGT
>JAXDHW010000318.1:0-8518 GCA_034664365.1 Thermoleophilaceae bacterium | reverse complement strand
GCTTGAACGACGCCAGCTCGGACGACGGGAAGACGTTCTTGAAGCGCGGGTCGTACGGGTTGCGGTCGGCCACCGCCTTCTCCTTCAGCATCGAGTCGTACTGATCGACGGAGTCCTCGAGCGTGTTGGAGTTGAGCACGACCTCGCGGCCGAAGTACTCGGCCCACTTGCGCACGCCCGGGATCCTCGAGAGGTCGGGGTGCCAGTTGTCGGCGGCGACCCCGTTCTCGGACGACACCCACACGCCATCGGGCGTGTTCACGCACAGCGACATGTTGCCGTCGGTGTGGCCGGGGGTGGCGAGGAAGGCGAGGCCGGCGCCGAGCTCAACGTCGCCGTCGAGCAGCACCATGTTCTCCTCGGGGATCCCGTCCATCCCGCCGGGCACGTACCAGGCCCACTGCATCGGATGGGTCGACTTGAAGGTGTCGACCTCCGCGCGCTGCGCCAGGTGCTTTGCGTGCGGGAAGAAGCCGGGCCGCTCGTCCGTGCCCATCAGGATGCGGACGTCCTGCACGTGCAGGTGGTCGAAGGCGATGTAGTCGACGTCGGCGGGCGCGAGGCCGCAGAGCGCGAGCGCCGACTCGACGGTGTTGTAGTAGGTCGCGAACACCCTCGCGGCGAGCTGGCCGTAGCGCTCGATCATCTGCTCGTAGAACGGCGCCTCCTGCGAGCCCTCGGGCACGGTCGGCTCCCACGCGAGCGTCCTCAGGGTGCCCTCGAAGTCCTCGAACTGGACGACGACCAGGCGGTTGAGGATGCTGACGTACGGGTTGAGCCCCTTCGCCGCCCCACCGAAGGCGAACAGCGTCGGGTAGGCCGCGGCCACGAGGTCGATGGTGCGGACTGCGCGCACGACGCCCTGCTCCTTGAAGCGGCCCCGGAACTCCTCCGCGGCCTCCCGGATCGCGGCGGGCCGGTCGCCGCGCGGCCAGGTCCGCTGGGCCTCGTCGAACTCGTGGATCGGACGCAGTCCGAGCGTCTCCGTGGCCGCGATCGTCGCCATGCCTCAAGCCTATTAGGCGCGGTCCTCCGGGCGGGTTCGAGGGCCCTTTCCGGGGGTCCCCGATTTGCAGTATTCGAGGGATTCCGCAGGCCGACGATCAGATACAGACGATGGCGGGTCTCGTAGCGCAGATCGAGGCGCTTCCCGACCGAGTTCCTCGACCTGAGCTGGAGCCGCGTCAGACGAGCGGCATCACCTCGAGCCTGCTGTTGCTCTACGTCGAGCGCGAGGCGGGTCGTGGGGCCGTGGAGGAGGTTCTCCGGCGGGCGGGCGCGCTCGACCGCGAGCAGCAGCTCATGGACGAGAACGAGTGGTTCTCGCTCGAGACGAAGATCCGGCTGTTCGAGGCCGCGGTCGAGGTGCTGGACGACCCGCTCGCGACCCGCAAGGTTGGCGCGGCCGGGATCGAGCTGCGCGCCGGTGCCGGGCTGAAGGTCGTGCTGCGCGCGCTGGGGAGTCCGCGCCTCGTCTACCAGAACATCGTGCGAGCGAACGCGAAGTTCAACACCGTGCACACCATGGAGCTGCTCGAGCTGAGCTCGACGCGCGCGAAGCTCAGCTTCAGGGACACGCTCGGCGTGGGCGTGCACCACCTGGACTGCGAGTACAACAAGGGGCTCCTGTCGTGCGTGCCCGCGCTGTTCGGGCACCGGCCGGCGACCGTCTCGCACGCGATCTGCGCCTGCGACGGCGCCGACGCCTGCGTGTACGACGTGAGCTGGCTCGGCAACGGCTCAGAGCTGCGCTACGCGGCCTCCTGCGGTGCCGCCGCGGTGGGCGCGGTCGTGGCACCGGTCGTGATCGCACCGGCGCTCGTGCCGTTCGGCATCGCCGTGGCGGTCGCCGCGACCGGTGCCGCCGCCCGCCGCGTGAGCGCCGCGATTCGCCAGCGCTGGGAGCGGCTCGGCGACGAGCTCGCGGCTCAGTCGCAGACGACGGCGCAGCTGACCGACTCGCTCCAGGACCTCGTCAGCGATCTGCGGCCCGACGAGGTCCTCGCCAAGATCACGCGCCACGCCCAGTCGGCGATCGGTGGCAACGAGTACGCCCTGCTCGTCGCCGGCGAGGACGGCCGCTGGGTATGCCGAGCCTCCGAGCACCTGCCGACCTCCACGGCCCGCGCACTCGAGCGCTGGGCCGGCTGGGGCGGCCGGGCGCTCGCCGAGCCGCTGCTCCTGGACGACCTGGTCGAGATCCCGGCGCTGCGCACGGTGGCCGACAACCGGGCCCTGCCGCTGCGCTCGATGTGCGCCGCGCCGCTGACCTTCCGGGGCAAGGCGCTCGGGACCCTGATCGCCCTCTCGAACGGCGAGCAGAACTTCCTGCCGCGCGACGTCGAGCGGCTTCAGGCATACGCGAACCAGGGCGCGATCGCGCTCGCCAACGCCCGCCTGTTCGAGGCACAGCAGCAGCTCGCCAGCCGCGACTCCCTGACCGAGCTCCTCAACCACCGCGAGTTCCACGAGCTGATCGCCCACGAGATCGAGCGCTGCCGCCGCCACGGGGGCGAGTTCAGCGTCGCGCTGTTCGACCTCGACGACTTCAAGCAGGTCAACGACGGCGCCGGCCACGCGGAGGGCGACCGGGTCCTCCAGGCCGTGGCCCGTGCGATCGAGAGCTCGTGCCGCTCATCCGACCTGGCCTTCCGCGTGGGCGGCGACGAGTTCGCTCTGCTGCTTCCCGTCACGGCCGCGACGGACGCCACAACCGCCGCCGCCCGCGCGCGCACCGCGATCAACGCCCAGGCGCACGTCGGCACGTCCTACGGCGTCGCCTCGTGGCCCGCCGACGCCGAGACGAAGGACGACCTGCTCGCCGCCGCCGACCGCAAGCTGTACGGGATGAAGGGCGCGATGGCCCCGCGCCACCTCGACCGGCCGATCCGCGCCGTGGCGGGCCCGCAGGACGGAGCGGGCGAGGAGCGCCGCCGCGGGCTCGCCCTGGCGCACCGCCTCTCGACGGAGCTCGCCCCGCTCCGCGAGCCGCGCGACATCGCGAACGCCGCGGTCGCCAGGCTGAGCGCGGGCCTGGGCTACCCGCTCGCCGTGCTGCACCAGGTCGACGCCCAGGGCATGCTCCACACGATCGCCGCCGCCGGCGAGGGCGGCCGCCTCGACCACGAGGTCAACTGGCGCGTCGCCCGTACGGGCGAGGCGGCGATCGTGCCGAACGCGAGCGACGGCGAGCTCCGCTCCGGCATCGCGATCCCGGTCCGCGTGGGCGGCCGCGTCTGGGGCGTGATGAACCTCTACGACAGGCAGCCCAACGCCTTCGACGCCGACGACCTGCTGCTTGCGGACACGGTCGCCGTCCAGGTCGGCGCCGCGCTCCACCGCAGCGAGCTGATCGCCTCGATGGAGGGGTCGTTCATGGCCACGCTCGGCACGCTCTGCGACGTCCTCGAGGCGAAGGACTCCTACACCGCGGACCACAGCGGGAACGTCGCCGACATGGCCGAGCGGGTCGCGTCGCGCATGGGCCTGGGCGCCGACGAGGCGCGCGCCATCCGCTACGCCGGACTGCTGCACGACATCGGAAAGGTCGGCGTTCGGAGCGATCTGCTCGGGAAGCCCGACGAGCTCACGAACGACGAGTTCGACGAGATCAAGGAGCACGCCGCGGTCGGCGCGCGCCTCCTCGAGCAGATCCCGTTCTTCGAGGATGTCCACCCGCTCGTGCGCTCGACGCACGAGCGCTGGGACGGCGCCGGCTACCCCGACGGGCTGTCGGGCGAGGCGATCCCCGTGGGCGCGCGGATCATCGGCGCCTGCGACGCCTTCCACGCGATGACCTCCGACCGTCCCTACCGGGCGCGGAGCACGCAGGAGGAGGCGCTCGCGGAGCTCCGCGAGGTTGCCGGGTCGCAGTTCGACCCGGCGGTCGTGGACGCGCTGATCGCCGAAGTGACTACTTAGCCGCGGCCTGCTCGGCCGCGCGCTCTGCCGCCGCCTCGATGGCGTCCGGGTCCTTCGCCCAGTGCTCCTCGGCGAACGACGCCTCGTCGATCGGCGTGTCGCGCAGGTGCCACTCGGCGTCGAGCGCGGCCTGGCAGCCGGTGCCGGCCGCCGTGACGGCCTGGCGATAGGTGTGGTCGACCAGGTCGCCCGCGGCGAATACTCCCGGCACATTGGTGCGGGTGGACTTGCCCTCGGTGATCACGTAGCCGTCCTCGTCCACGTCGACCTGGCCGGCCACGAGCTCCGACTGCGGCTGGTGGCCGATCGCGATGAAGGCGCCGTCGACGGGGACGACGCGCTCCTCGCCGGTATCGACGTGCTTCAGCACGGCGCGGCTCAGCGAGCCCTCGTCGCCGGCCTCGAAGCGCTCGATGACGTACGGCGTGAGGAACTCGATGTTGTCGATCTCGCGTGCGCGGTCGACCATGATCTGGGAGGCGCGGAACTCGTCGCGCCTGTGCACGACCGCGACCGAGGTACCGAACTTCGACAGGAAGATCGCCTCCTCCATCGCGCTGTCGCCGCCGCCGACGACCATGATCTTCTTCTCGCGGAAGAAGGCGGCGTCGCAGGTGGCGCAGTAGGACACGCCGCGGTTGGCGAGCTCGTCCTCGCCGGGCACGCCGAGCTTCTTGTGCTGGGCGCCCATCGCGAGGATGACCGTGCGTGCGCGGTGCTCCTCGTCGCCGACGAAGACCCGGTGCGGGCCGCCGTCGGTGGACAGCTCCACGCGCGAGACGTCCTCCGTGACCATCCGGGCGCCGAAGCGCTCCGCCTGGTCGCGGAAGTGCTGCATCATCGCCGGACCCATGATGCCCTCGGGGAAGCCGGGGTAGTTCTCCACGTCGGTGGTGGTCTGGAGCAGGCCGCCCCAGAGGAAGCCCTCGTACATGAGCGGGCTGAGGTCCGCGCGCGAGGTGTACAGCGCGGCCGTGTAGCCGGCGGGGCCGCTCCCGATGATGATCACGTTCTCGATCTCGCTCATTTACCCGATTCCTACGTGGCCTTTGCCGTTACTTCACTTTTTATAGTAGCTCCGGCGGGCTCCTCCGACCACCGGTGGATCGTGCGCCGGAGCTGTACGTATGCCCATACTCCCAGCGGGATCGGCAGCCAGAACGCGATCAGCCGGAAGATCAGGATCGCCGGGAAGACGGTGACCGCCGGAATCCCGAAGAGCACGAACGCGCCGATCAGGCCAGCGTCCACGGTACCCACGCCGGCGGCCGGAGACGGGGCGAGGTTGGCGACCATCCCCAGGAAGTAGCCCTGGACCACCACGCCGAGCGGGACGCCCACGTGGAAGGCGTGGAAGCTCGCCCAGAGGATCCCGATGTTGCCCGCCCACCAGCCGACCGCCCCGACGATCGCGCTCGCGCTCCTCGTGGGGTGGCGGATGTACGTCAGCGCGGTGCGCACGCCGGTCGCGAGCGTGGCCGGCCCGGTGGCGAGCGCCCGGAGCTTGCGGCGCCGCCGGAAGGCCGCCATGCGGCGTTCGAAGTCGCCGGGCAGGAGGGCGACGAAGCCCAGGATCACCAGCGCGCCACCGGCGATCGCGGCGGGCACGATCGTGCCGGCGATCGGCCGCTCCCCGGAGAAAACTCCAACGCGCAGCAGCACGCCGAAGATCAGGAGCGAGGCGAGGTACACCGTGTACAGGAGCACCATGAACGCGACCATCCGGCACGCCGCGCGACGTCGCTCCATGCCGGCCTTGCGCAGGGCCCAGTAGGTCAGCGCGACTCCGCCGGCGCCCGCCGCGGAAAACAGGATCGTGGCCGCGAACCCGGCCATCGTGATCTGGTAGGAGGCCCGGAAGTCGAGCCTGCGGTTGACCTCGTCGTCCCCCTCGCCGCTGAGCACGCCGCGGAAGAGCGAGCTGTAGGCCAGGAAGCGCACGACGTTGAATCCGAGCGCGATGACGAGCCAGTACCAGGTCGCCTCGTCCAGCTCGCCGACGGCGTCGCCGACTCCGACCACCTTCGGGAACACGACGTAGATCGCGATCACCATCAGGATGACCGCGAGCGCGAGCGAGATCACCTGGCGGCGGTTGCCGAGCAGCGCCGCACCGCGCGACTCGATGTCCTCGGCGTCCTCCTCCAGATCGGCGGAGGCCATCAGCTCCCGCACCTCCTCGACGGACTCTTCGAAGGTGTCGCGCTCGCGCGTGTTCCCGCCCTCGCTCACGAGCCGCGCTCCAGGGACTCGAGGAGGCGAGCCACGCGCCGGCCGGCGGGCACGACGGCGGGCGCCGCGCGGCGGACGCCCTCGGTGAGCGCCAGGCCGGCGAGGAGGTCAGCCACGTAGTGCTCGCCGAGGTAGACGAGCGCGAACCCGAGCGCACCCGCGTAGGCCCAGCCGACCGCGCCCGGAACGGGCCCAACGTCCGCCAGGACGTGAGCCGCCATCACCGATGTCGCGAAGTGAAGCGAGGGCATCGCCGCCAGCTGGTTGCCTGACAGCGAATCGTAAAGGGGCGACCAGTAGCGGCCCCAGACGCTCTCGCCGGCCTCGGTCATGATCCGGCGCACGTGCGGGAGCGCCCCCGTGTTCCCCGCCCACCACGGCGGCGCCGTCGGCACGAGCCAGTAGACGACGGCGCCCAGGTCGAACACCGCCGCCACCTGGACGGCCGAGCGGCCGAAGCGCTCCGGATGGCGCCAGAGGATCCAGATGAGGGCGGTGTGCGGGGCGAAGAACCACGCCCAGTGGACGACCGACAGCGCCGTGTCGTGGGCGCCGACCTCACCCGGGCGGCCGAGCGCGCGCTGGAGCCGGACGGTTGGCACCTCGCCGAGCCCGATGGCGCGGTCGATCGCGATCGGGTACTTCACGCGCACACGGCGGACGTGCTGCTCGTGGTCGTCGTTGGGCATCTCGTAGTGGGCGATGTACGCCCACATCTGCGCGGCGTACACGGCGGCGTCGCGGACGCGCGACGGCGGGAGCGCGAGCCGGACCGCAAGCGGCGTCTGGATGGCGAGGGCCGAGGTGACGGCCGTCGGCAACGACAGCCGTCGGCGCACCACGGGGGCGACCAGACCGGCGACCGCCGCTCCAGAGGCGAGGCGGCGGACAAGAGTTGACCTCCCCAAGGCGGGCGGGAGGATACCTGCGGCTGCTGTCAGAGAACGAGCGTGAAGGCCCGCGGCGGGCGCGGAGCCGGGCGGTCGCAGCGATGGTCCCCGCCCACGCTGACCAGAACCCGGACGGGTCCCTCCGCGGCGAGCAGGCCGCGCCCGTACGCGTTGAGCTGCAGGTGGACGACCGAGCGCCTGCCCAGCGGAGCGCGCACGGACCCGATTCCCATCCGCGGCGGCCTCGCGGTCGAGCCGGCCGGGTAGGGACCGGACAGCTCGACGGTTCCGCGGCAGTAGGGCTTCGCTCGGACCCGCGGCCGCTGCGTGATCGGAACGCGAAGCTCCGAGTCGCCAACCCGCCGGAACGCGGTCCTGATGCTGAAGCCGTTGGCGCGGGCGTGCTCGCAGGCCGCCGGCACGACCGTGTGGGTCAGGGTGTTGCGCACCAGGTCCGAGCCGGCGCCGCAGCCGAGCCGTGACCCGCTGGCGGGCGGGCGGTGAGGGTTCGTCGCCCACAGGACGTCGTCGCCCGCCAGGCCGCTCATGGAGTCGTTCTCGCCGCCACCGCGAAGCACGTTGGCGTGCTCGTCGCCGACGAGGCGGTCGGCGGCGCGGCCGCCCGTGACGTTCTCGATGCCCGTCATCGTGTCGCCCTCGCCGAGCTCGCCCTGCGGGCCGGCATGACGCAGGTCGACGGTGACCGGCTGCTTGCGCCCGCCGTAGCTGACGGTGTCGCGCCCGGCCCCGCCATGGAACGAGTCACGACTCGCGGCGGCGCCCGGGTAACCCTCTCCGCTCAGGTGGTCGTCGCCGTGGGCGCCGGTGAGCGTGTCGCCGCCGTCCCCACCCTCGAGCGCGTCGTCATCCACGCCGCCGGCGATCACGTCGTCGCCGGCGTCGCCGTAGAGGAACGCGGAATGGGGAGAGTCGCGTGCGTCGATCCTGTCGTCGCCGTCGCCGCCCGCCGCGAGGGCCGCGAGGTCACTCGCGTTGTCGCGGTAGACGAACGTGGCACTATCGGCGCGGTCCCCGAGGTCGGCCGCCGTCTGGATGTCGGCGTCGCAGACCGCCGTGTGTAGATCGATCGCGCGGCAGCCCTCTCCGGCCTGCACCGGAGCGCCGGCATCGTGGAAGGTGACGTGGTCGCCGTGCACCGTGACCGTGAGCTGGTTCGCCTCGCCCGGACCGGCGAAGAAATCGGCCGCCCTGCTGCCGCTCTCGAACGTGTAGACGCTGGTGGTGGCGGCGTGCGCGGCCGCGGGCACCGCGAGAGCGAGGGCGAGGGCGAGGCAGATCAGAAACGCGCGCGAGCGCACGTGGGCATCAACCCGCGCGGGCCGTCTTCAGACCGGCATCGCCGCGGCGCGGGCCTCCTCCACGGAGGCGATCGGGCCGGGCATCAGCTCGTCGGGCGGCGGGCAGTCGAGTCCGAGCACTCCCATCCGCCGCTTGAGCTTGCGGTACGCGTAGCC
>JAXDHW010000298.1:0-6005 GCA_034664365.1 Thermoleophilaceae bacterium | reverse complement strand
TACGACTCGGTGATGGAGGACGTGGCAGGCGACTACCTGCTGCCGCGCTACGCCGAGTCGGTCTACGGCGTGGTCGCCGGCGACCCGGACGCCACGGCGCGCCGCCGTGACGCGAGGCGCGAGGAACGCGGGGCCCGCGCCGTCCCCGTGCGCGAGTGGATGAAGGGCGAGCGCGAGCGCGTGCTGAACGGCGACTTCATCGAACCCGTCAAGCGGATGTACGCGGAGTCGATCCGGCTGTCCGAGCGCTGGGCCGGCGAGTTCAGGGAGTTCTGGGACCTCCCCGACGACTTCGACTACGACATCCCGACGCCGCAGGTCGACATGTCCAAGGCGATGCTCGGGGACTCGCAGTGAACCTCGACGCCCAGACGCTCGCGGACCTCGTCGACGAGCGCCTCCCGCGCGGACAGGTGCGCGCGATCCAGTCGGGCTTCAAGGACGCGGATCGCTTCGACAAGTACGTCGCGCTGCTCCAGGAGCGCGTCGGCTGGGATGACCCGATCGTGCTCCCGTTCGGCGAGCACCTGTACGTGGTCGCGAAGCCCGGTGGGGCCTGCGTGATCAAGTGCGACTGCGGCAACGAGTTCTGCGAGCACACCGAGAACTGGAAGCTGGAGGCGCTCGTCTACGTCCGCGAGACCGACGAGGCACTGCGCGAGATCTACCCGGCCAAGATGCACGGCGACCCGGCGTGGAACCACCTGCGCGAGTACTTCTGCCCGGGCTGCCGCACGCTGCTGGAGGTCGAGGCCGTGCCTCCGGGCTACCCCGTCGTCCACGACTTCGTGCCGGACGTCGAGGGGTTCTACGGCGAGTGGCTGGGGCGCGACGTGCCGGCTGCCTGACTACGGCTTGAGCAGCACGGGCTGTGCGTTGCGGTTGCCGAAGCGGTCGCGCGCCGCGCCGGCGGGGATCAGCACGCCGTTGGCGCTCCCCGGCTTGACGAAGAAGACGCCGCCGCTCTTGATCCGAACGGTCCGCTTCTTGCCCGCGACCCTGAACTGAACGCGCCCGGCGTGGATCGGTGGGCGGTAGGTGAGGTCCTGGTTGACCACCGGGGCCGGGTAGGCGAGCGTGACGCCGATGAAGCCCTTGGGATGGCGCCCCGTGTAGCGCCTGACCTTCACCGCCGTCGACGGGATCACCTTGAACGCGCGCGAGACGATCCCGTAGCGGTTGGCCGTGACCACGAAGCGGTAGCGCCCCTTGGGCGCGCTCTGCGGGACCTCCCAGAACGCGCGGTAGGTCCCGTTGTCGTCCACGTCCCACAGCATCCGCAGGCCGAGGTCGGAGTCCTTTGTGAGCCAGCCGCGCTTGGTCTTCCGCTGGACCGACACGAAGGCGCGGTCGAGCGGCCGGTCCTCGCCGCGCGGCCCGCCGGTCCACGAGAACTCGGCGCGGTCGAGCCGCTGCGTGGTCGACGGCTGCGCCGCCGTGGACGCGCTCGCCGCGCCGCTCGGGAAGGGCGTGGAGTTCGGAAGGAGCCCGTTGCGCGGGTCGTACGGGTAGGCCTTCGGCGCGGGCTTGCCCTGGACGAGCGTCTTCGTGAGATCGACGAGCGAGAGCTTCAGGAGGTTCGAGCTCGCGCGCCCGTACAGCGTCGAGCCGCCCTCGTAGTGCTGGCGGTCGTACTCCTCCGGCGTCGTGAAGTACTGGAGGTACTCGTTGGCGAGGCCCGAGATCACCGCACGGTGCACGCCCGCGGATCGCGCGGCGTTGAGCACGGCGGTGCGCACGCGCCGGCCCATCTCCACGGTCATCTCGCCGGGGATCGTGACGATCAGCCGGTCCGCCACCCGCAGCGCCACGAGCGGTACGGCCTTCGGCACGTCGGTCGGGACGTGGCCGTTGATCTTGTCGCCCTGCGGACCGGTGGCCACCGGCGAGGTGCGGCCCTCGAACGGGACGTGCGTCTCGTCGTAGAGGGGCCCGCGGCCCTCCTCGGAGCCGGTGAACAGCGGTAGCCCGATCTCGGCCGTGTTGTCCACGGGCCCCACGTCTGTCTCCTGCCCGCAGAAGCACACGCGCGTCCAGCGGAAGTCGAGCTTCGGCCGCCGGCTCATGCCGCGGCCGGCGCGGCGCCAGGCGGTGAGCATCTTGCGCGCCTCGACGCGGCCCACGTAGTCGGCCGCGGCCGGCCCGGAGCGGTGGAGCCCGGCCGACTGGTCCCCCTCGTCGGTGTTGCCGTACGCGTTGACGACCTCCTGCCCGCGCGGGACGTGGCCGTGCTTGCGGATCGAGCGCTCGACCACGTCCGTGGCCGAGCCGTGGTGGTCGCGGGTGTAGTAGTGGAAGGTGTACTTGTTGACGGTGCCGTGGTCGGCGAACGTCGACCAGACCCCGATCGGCACGTGCCGCCCGTGCTTCCCGAGCTTGTCCACGCGCAGGACGTTCACGTCGGGGTCGATCGTGTGCCGGTAGCCCTGGGGGTCCTGCTTCACCGAGCCGCTGCCGTAGGGCTCGATGATCCCGTGGTCGGCGAGGTGCGCCTCGATGCTGCGGTTCTGCGTGAGCCCTAGGAGCGTGCGAGATCCCCAGCCCGCGGTGGCCGGCCCGAGGTCGTCGTCGGCGCGCCGGATCGCGAGCGCCAGGCGCTTGACCATGAAGGTGTAGAGCTGCGGGTCGCCCGCCGTGTTGAACTCGGTGGGCTGCTGCGCGGTCATGAAGACCGTGTTGTACGCGCCGAAGTTGTAGTACTGGCTCGGCGCCGCGTGCGTGTGTGAAGCCGAGTCGATCACGTTCCGCTCGGAGTAGCCGCGGTCCTTGTTCATCGTGGCCGCGGCCGCGAGCATCCCGCCCGAGATCCCGTTCAGGTCCTCCGTGATCAGCGCCACCTTGCGCGAGCCGCGCTGGAGCACGATCACGCGCGCCCACAGCCGCGTGTGCTGCCCGGTGGTCTGCGCGTCGGACCGGACCCAGCCCATCATGTAGTAGCCGGTGGGCGGCGTGATGTCGGCGCGGCCGGCGCCGGCGCGGAGCGGCGGTGAGGCATCCGCTGCCGCTGCCGTGCAGAGCAGCGCAGCGCATGCGAGTAGTGCGGCCCGCCGAAGCATGGGCCTGAGGTTATGCGACCAGCTCGAAGTCGAGCGCCGTCCACGGCGCCGCGGCCAGCGCCGCGCGCATCTCGTCCTCCACGTCGAAGCGGCCCTCGAGTCGCCGGCCGTCGCAGCGCACGGTCAGCCGGTCGGACGAGAACGGCCAGGGATCGACGCGGACGGCGCACCCGCCCGCCGGCGTCAGCTCGACGTCGACCTCGCCCGCCGCGGCCGGGACCGCCCGCAGCGTGTGCGGGGCCCAGTCGAGACAGAGCGCGAGCGAGAACGCGTCCCACGCCCAGATCAGGCGCTGGTTGCGCTCCACGTGCGCGTCGCCCGGAACGCGGAGTCGTTCCTGCACGGCGGTCTGCTCCGCGAGGTAGGTGCGGACGAGCGCGGCCTGCCGCTCGTCGAGCTTGGTCAGGTCGCGCATCCTGTACAGCGCGGCCCCGTGCATCGACACGAGCAGCGCCGCGTAGCGGCTCTGCGGGAGCACGAGCTGCCAGGCGCGGCTCCACAGCTCCACATGCGTCTCGAGCGGCATCTCGAGGAACGAGTGGGGGAGTCCGGTGTCCCGGTTGAGCGTCGGCGCGGCCTCCCACTCGGCCATGCCGACGTCGTGCTGCTCGGCGGCCAGACAGACCTCCTCGCGGGGCTCGATCCGGCCGAAGCGCTCGTTGCCCCAGGCGCGCGCGAGCTGCCCCGAGATCCAGGCGTGAGCGGGCTGGCCGATCGCCACGACGGCATCGCCGGCACGCCTCAGGAGCATGGGAGCTAGGCGGCTTCGGCCACGGTCCGGAGCCGCATGAGCGAGCGCCGGATGATGCGCGAGACGTGCATCTGGGAGATGCCGAGCCGCTGGGCGATCTCGGACTGCGTGAGGTCGCGCTCGAAGCGCAGCCGCAGGATCAGCTGGTCGCGCGGCGACATCGCGCTCATCGCCGGGGCGATCGCGGCGTTGTACTCGACCAGCTCGTAGCCCTGGTCGTCCGCGCCGACGGTCTCCGCGTACGTGCCCGTCTCGTCCTCGCCACCGCGCGGGGTCTCGAGCGACACGGCGTCGAAGGCCCTCGAGGCCTCCATCGCCTCGACCACCTCCTCCACGCTGCAGCCGAGCGCCTCGGCGATCTCGGCGGGGGTGGGCGACCGTCCGAGCCGGCGGGACAGCTCGGCCATCGTCTTGTTGATCTGCACGATCCGGTCCTGGATCGGGCGCGGCACGTGCACGGCCCAGCCCGTGTCGCGGAAATAGCGCTTCAGCTCGCCGACGATCGTGGGCACCGCGAAGGTCGAGAAGGCGTAGCCACGCGCCGGGTCGTAGCGGTCCATCGCCTTGAGGAGGCCCACGCTCGCCACCTGGAAGAGGTCGTCGAGCGGCTCGTTGGCGCGCGCGTAGCGGCGCGCCAGCTGGCGGGCGAGCGGCAGGAAGCGCTGGACGACGGCCTCGCGTGCGCTCGCGTCGCCGTCGCGGTAGCGCCTGAGCAGGGTCGCGTCGGCCTGGGCTCGCGCCGGGGCGGGCTCCAGGAACCGCCGCCCGGGCTGGGCAGCGTCGATGTCTGCGGTGGCCATCTGCAATTTGCAGGCCACGCCGGGGGCGCCGGGCCGGGCGCACGTCGGCGAGTCCAGGTTGTGTGCGAGTCCTACGCAGGTCGTATCGACCTACAGGCACATTCATACATCAGGCGAGGGCTGAGCGCCAGCCCTCGCGTCAGGCGCTGTCGGGCACCTCGACGGTCACCACGTCCCCGCCCAGCGGCTCGCGGGCCTTGTGCAGCTCCCACCAGTCGCGCGCGAAGATCTGGGCAGCGCCCGCGATCGGGATCGCAACGAGTGCTCCCAGCACGCCCAGCAGGCTCGCTCCGATGAGCACCGCGACGATCACGACGAGCGGGTGAAGCTGGACGGTGCGGCGGTAGACCTGGGGCTGGATCACGTTGTTCTCGATCTGCTGGTAGACGATCAGCCAGATCACCCACACGATCAGATCGCCCGGGAAGTTGTGGATCGCGGCCACGACGCCGATCAGGATCCCCGCGATCGTGGCACCCACGAGCGGGATCAGGTCGAGGAACGCCATCAGCACGGCGAGCGGCACGGCGAACGGGACACCGAGTATCGAGAGCACGATCCACGTGGTCACGCCGGCGATCACCGAGATCAGGAGGTTGCCGACCACGTACCCGCCCACCGACCGGTAGACGTCGTCGGCGATCCTGCGGTAGCGCGGCCCGCGAGCGGGCCCGAGCTCTCGGAACGCCCAGTCGATAACGCGTCTGCCGTCGAGCAGCATGAAGAACGCCATCACGAGAACGGTGAGCAGCTGCACGAGGGCCGAGAAGACGCCGACCGTCACGCTCTGGAGCGCCCCGAGCGCGTCGCCGAGCTTGCTCGGAAGCTGCTGCGCGCCGGTCTTGAGCTTCGCGGTGATGTGGTACTTCTCGTCGTAGTCGCGAATCGTCTTGTTGCTGCGGAGGTCGTCCACGTAACTGGGGACGTTCTTCACGAACTTGTCGGTCTCGTTCACGATCGGCGGCACGATCAGGAGCCCGACCAGGAACACCGCGAGCAGCAGGCCGAGGTAGGTGGTGAGGATCGCGAGCCAGCGCTTGAGGCCGTGGCGCTCGAAGAAGTCCACCGGGCGGCCGAGGGCCACCGCGATGAAGAGCGCGACGAACACCAGGACGAGGACCGACCGGATCTGGTAGAGCAGGAGCAGTCCGGCCGCGACGCCGGCCGCGACGAGCACCGCCTTGGCAACCCCGCGGGCGCTCACGCGGGGCAGGCTAGTTGCCGGGCTGGACGCTCCAGTCCATTCGGCGATTCAGGTACACGAGCGGCTCTCCCGGATCGCGCCGGCCGCCGATCACGTCGCCGATGAGGATCGAGTGGTCGTACAGCTCGAACAGGGCGCTGCGCCGGCAGCGCAGGTACGCGAGCGCCCCCTCGAGCCGCGGCACGTCCTGGTCC
>JAXDHW010000295.1:0-2760 GCA_034664365.1 Thermoleophilaceae bacterium | reverse complement strand
CAGGCCCAGGTCCACGTCCTCGAGGTACGCGAAGTAGCGCTCCTCGAAGCCGCCCGCGGCCAGCACTGCCTCGCGGCGGTAGAGCGCGGCTCCGGCACACGCCGAGAACGCCTCTCCGGCTTGGTCGTAGAGGACGCCCGTCTTGGAGGCGACCGACGCCGCCTCGGGGTGATCGCGCAGGGTGGCGACCATCCGCTCGAGCCAATCCGGCTCCAGCACGACGTCGTTGTTCACGAGAGCGACGATCTCGGCCCCGACCGCCTCGACTCCGCGATTGACCGCGAACGCGAAGCCCGTGTTCCTCCCCAGCCCGATCGTTCGAACGTCCTGACGCTCGGCGAGCAACTCCAGCGAGCCGTCCGTGGACCCGTTGTCGACCACCACGACCTCGGACGGCTGGAGCGTCTGGGCGGCGATCGAGTCGAGGCAGCCGGAGAGCCAGTCGCGCCCGTTCCAGTTCGGGATGACTACGGCCGGGGCGGCGGTCACAATCGACCGGCCAGCGCGCGGCCGATCCGCAGCGCGGGCCGCTCCACCAGGTAGAAGCTCACGGCGGCGACGGCGATGCAGATCAGGATGGCAATGAACGCGAACGGGACGCCGCCGAGCGTGTCGCTCCAGCCGCTCGTCGTGAGCTTCTGGATGATCGCCGCATGCCAGAGGTAGAGCGAGTACGAGATCAGCCCGAGCCATTGCAGGCGCCGGTCCGCGAGCAGGCGTCGCACCCAGCCGCCCGCCGAGTCGCCGAAGACCGCCGGCAGGAGCACCGCGAGCGCGACGAACCCGCGCAGGACGTGGCGAGCCGTCTCTCCGGCGGGCAGCGGCGCGGCGAGCGCGTGCGCCGCCGAGGCCGTCGACCCCCTGCCGCCGCCGACGTTGCACAGCACGACCCAGCCGACCACGGCGACCGCCCAGGGAAGCCAGGGCGCGCGGTGGATCAGCATCACCGCCCGGGGCTGTCGCTCGCGATCCGCCAGGGCGACGCTCGCCACGGCCAGCCCCATCCCGAGCGCGAAGTGGTCGAGGAACGCCGGCAGCGTCGCAGTCTCCGGCGTGAACAGCACGTACCCGTGGCTCGTCTGCGTCTGCACCACGTTCCAGGCGACCCCGAAGGCGAAGATCGCCGCGAGCGGCACGAGCTCGGACAGCGCAAACTGGCGCGCGCTGCGGTTCGGCAGCCGCCTCATCGCGAGCGCCCAGACCGGCAGCAGCGCGTAGAACGAGACCTCGACGCACAGCGTCCACGCGATCCCGTAGCCGCCCACGAGCGTGTGGCGGTCGTACGCCTGGACGAACCCGAAGTACGGCAGCGGGTCGTCGAAGACCGCATCCAGATCGATCAGCAGCGCCACGATCGGCAGCGCCACCCAGTACGCGGGCCCGATCCGGAAGATGCGCCTGATCGCGTACGGGCCGACCGCCGGGAGGCGCGCGCGGGCGTGCCGCGCGGCGGCGAACGGGCGGTAGAGCAGGAAGCCCGAGATCAGGAAGAAGATCGGCACGCCGATGTTCAGCTGCGTCAGGTAGCGCCCCCAGCCGGGCTTCGTGAAGGTCCCGAGGAAGAACGCGACGTGGAACAGCAGCACCGATCCGGCCGCCACCGCGCGCAGCGAGTCGAACAGGGGGAAGCGTGGGCTCTGGACGTTCACCGTCGGGGCGGGCCAGAATAGGCGGCCACTAGGATCGGGCGCCGTGCCGGAGCGCGCCCCGCTACGCCTGACCGTGGCCGTCGGCCTCGTCGCCGCCTGCACGCTGGCCATGCAGGTGCTGCTCTCGCGGCTCTTCTCGGCCGCCCTCTTCTACCACTTCGCGTTCTTCTCGATCTCGCTCGCCCTGCTGGGAACGGGCGCCGGGGCGCTGCTCGTGTACGTCCGCCCCGCCTGGTTCGAGCGCCGTCCGGTCGGGGCGGTCCTCGCGCGCTGGTCGATCGCGCTCGCGGTGCTGCTCGTCGCGGTGCCCGCGATCCTCGTGCGGCTCGACTACAGCGCCAGCCTGACCGTCACCGTGGGACTCGTCGTGACGCTGTCGATCGCGGCGCTCCTGTCGGCCCTCCCGTTCCTGGCCGCGGGCATCGTCATCGCGCTCGCGATCAAGACCTACGTGGCGTCGGTCGGGCGGGTGTACGCGTTCGACCTCGCGGGCGCGGCCCTGGGCGCCGTGGTCGTCGTCCCGCTCCTGAGGGTCGAGTCGGCGCCCACGCTGCTCGTCGCGCTCGGCGCCGTCGCGGGCGTCGCTGCCCTGCTCTTCGGCTGGAACGTCGCGACCGAGCGGCGCCTCGGAGCCGGCGCCGCGATCCTGTCGGTCGCGTTCGCCGCGATCGCGGCCGGCACCTCGCTCTACCACCTCCCCGTGCCGTTCTCGCACTCGTTCCGGATCTCCGTCGCCGGCGACCGCTGGACGCCGATCAGCCGCGTGGTCGGCTACCGCGGCGGGCACGGGCACCAGGCGGCGCTGACCTACGACCAGGACTTCGCCCCGGTGCCGTTCCACCGCCGCGGCGCGCCGCCGCCCGACTGGCGCGCCCTCGAGCTCGGCCCTCAGAGCATCGGCTACGCGCTCACCGGTCCCGGGCACGCGCTCGTGATCGGCGGCGGCGGCGGGCGCGACATCTACAACGCGCTCTCGTCGCGTCAGCGCGTGGACGTGATCGAGCTCAACCAGGGGATCGTCGACATCGTGGACAAGGACCTGGCGGCCTACTCGGGAGCGCCGTACACCCTGCCCGGCGTGAGCACCGAGGTCGGCGACGGCCGCTCGACG
>JAXDHW010000283.1:0-6329 GCA_034664365.1 Thermoleophilaceae bacterium | reverse complement strand
GCCGCGGCGGCCGAGCACCGCGTGGGGGCGGTCGCGCTGTCGGAGGCGAGCGTGGCCGTGGCGGCGTCCGCGCCGCACCGCGGCGAGGCGTTCGCGGGCGCGCGCGAGTTGATCGATCGCATCAAGGCGGAGGCGCCGATCTGGAAGAGGGAGGTCGAGGGTGGCGAAGGACGCTGGGTCGAGGGCACCCGGCCCTGACCTGAACGAGCGGCTCCGCGAGCTCCCGTCGGTGGAGGAGCTGGCGGCGCTGCTCGAGCGCGAGGGTGCGCCTCACGCGCCGGCCGTCGAGGCCGCGCGGGAAGCCATCGACGCGAGACGGGAGGCGATCCGCACGCGCGCGGGCGGCAGCACCGACGCGGGCGCGGGCAGCGCCGCTGTCCTCGACGACGCGCGCCAGCGCCTGGCCGACCGCGCGCGCCCGCGGCTGCGACCGGTGCTCAACGCCACCGGCGTGATCGTCCACACGAACCTCGGTCGCGCGCCGCTGCCCGGCGCGGCGCTCGACGCCGTGCGACGCGTGGGCGCCGGCTACTCCAACCTCGAGTACGACCTCGAGCGCGGCGCGCGCGGGTCGCGCCAGGCGCACGCGGAGGAGCTCCTGTGCGACCTCACGGGCGCGGAGGCCGCGCTGGTGGTGAACAACTGCGCCGCGGCGGTGCTGCTCGCGGCGGCCGCGCTCGCCGAGGGCCGCGACCTGATCGTCTCGCGCGGCCAGCTCGTGGAGATCGGCGGCTCGTTTCGCGTCCCCGACGTGGTCGCACGGTCCGGCGCGCGGCTCGTCGAGGTCGGGACCACGAACCGCACCACGGTCGCCGACTACGAGCGCGCGATCTCGGCCGGCACCGGCGCGCTGCTCCGCGCGCACCAGTCGAACTTCAGGACGGTCGGGTTCGTGGCGGACGTCGAGATCGAGGACCTGTGCGAGCTGGCCGCGCGCGCCGGTGTCCCGGTGATCGACGACCTCGGGTCGGGTGCGCTCGCCGAGCGCGTCCCGGAGCTCGCGGAGGAGCCGGCGGTGCGCCGGTCGGTCGCCGCCGGCGCGGCGGTCGCGTGCTTCTCGGGCGACAAGCTCCTCGGCGGGCCGCAGGCCGGCGTGATGGTCGGCAGCGCCGCCGCCATCGAGCGCTGCCGCTCCCACCCCCTGGCCCGCGCGCTGCGGATCGACAAGCTCTCGCTCGCCGCGCTCGAGGCGACCCTCGCCCTCTACCGCGACCCCGCCACCGCGCTACGCGAGGTGCCCGTCCTCAGGATGCTCACCGCCGGCGACGCCGAGCTCCGTCCGCGCGCCGAGCTGATGTGCGAGCGCGTCGCGGCCGCCGGCATCGAGGCCCGCGTGATCGACGCGACCGCCAGGGTCGGCGGCGGCGCGCTGCCGCTGCTCGAGCTGGCCGGCCCGGTGTGCGCGGTCGATCCGGGATCGCTCGGCGTGGACGAGCTGGCCCGGCGGCTGCGTGCGGCTGACCCTCCGGTCGTGGCGCGTGCGCGCGAGGGCTGGCTGCTGCTCGACCCCCGCACCCTCGACGACGAGGGCGCAGGGCTGGCGGCGGCCGCTGTTGTCAGCGCCGTCGGTTAGCCATCCGCTCGTCGATGACCCCTAGACGCGACGATCGACCGCCGCTCACCCTGGGCACGGCTGGGCACATCGATCACGGCAAGACGGCCCTGGTCAATGTGCTCACCGGAACGAACACGGATCGGTTGCCGGAGGAGCGGTCCCGCGGGATATCGATCGAGCTCGGGTACGCGGCGCTCGATCTGCCGAGCGGCCGGTCGCTGTCGGTGGTCGACGTGCCCGGTCACGAGCGCTTCGTGCGGACGATGGTCGCCGGGGCGTCCGGGGTCGACATGTTCCTGCTCTGCGTCGCGGCCGACGACGGGGTGATGCCGCAGACGCGCGAGCACCTCGCCGTGCTCCGCCGGCTCGGGGTGAGCGAGGGCGTGGTCGCCGTCACCAAGGCGGACCTCGGCGAGCCGGAGCTCGCGGCCGAGGAAGCGGCGGAGCTGGTGCCGGGCGCCCGGGTGGTGCAGGTATCGGCCCTCACGGGCGGAGGCCTCGACGAACTCCGCGGTGCGCTCGACGAGGTGGCGGCCAGGCTGCCCGGCCGCGCGGGCGACGACGGGCCCGTGCGGCTGCACGTCGACCGCTCGTTCACCCTGCGCGGGATCGGGACGGTGGTCACGGGCACGCTCTGGTCGGGGAGCGTCACGGCCGGCGACCCGGTGCGGGTCCTGCCGCGCGGGTTGTCCGCCCGCGTGCGGTCGGTGCAGGTCCACGACCGGCCCGTGGAGCGCGCGGCGGCCGGGCAGCGCGTGGCGCTCAACCTCGCGGGCGTCGGCTGGCGCGAGCTGGGTCGCGGTGACGTGGTCACGACGCCGGACGCGCCACTGCGGCCGGGCTATCTCCTCGATGTGCGCGCCGAGCTCGAGCCGGGAGCCCGACCGCTTCGCCGCGGCGCTCGCGTGCACGTGCACCACGGCACGCGAGAGGCGCCGGCGCGGGTCTCGCCGCTCGAGGGCGAGCGGGTGACACCGGACGCGAGCGGGCTGGTGCAGCTCCGGCTCGAGGCGCCGCTGGTCGCCGCGGCCGGCGACCGGCTGATCCTGCGGCAGGTGGCTCCCCCCGACACGATCGGCGGCGGTGTGGTGGTGGACGCGGAGCCGCGCAAGCACGGGGCCCGCGAGGAAGTGGTCGAGCGGCTGCGGGCGATCGAGCGCGGCGAGCCGGTGGAGGCGCGTGCGCCCGCTTCGCGCGAGTCGATGCAGCCGCACCCCGATGCTGAGCCGGAGCCGCTCGACGACGAGGCCCTGCACCTCGCCGCGCTCCTGCGCTCCGACGGCACGACGCCGCGAGCCGACGCGGACCTCGCCGCCGCCGCGGGGCTCGACGAGCGCGCCACGGAGGAGAGGCTGCGCCTCTTGCGCGGCGCCGGCCAGGCCGTCCGGGTGGCTCGGAACCTGCACCTCCACCCCGAGCCGCTCGCCGAGCTCGAGGCGCGCGTCGTGGCGATGTGCGAGCGCGACGGGCGGGCGACGATCGCGGCGTTGCGCGACGAGCTGGGGAGCTCCCGCAAGATCGCGCAGGCCGTGCTCGAGCACCTCGACCGGACGAAGGTCACCCGCCGGGACGGCGACGCGCACGTCCTGCGCCGGCGGCGGGTCTAGCCGCCGGGCCGCTGGATCAGCACGTCGGACGGTCCGTCGCCGAGCTTCAAGCCGGTGAGCCGGAACAGCGAGAACGGCACGAGCCGGTTCGCGCGCAGGCGGATCAGCGTGAAGGTCGGGCTGTCGACGCGGAGCACCTGCTTGAAGCCGAACACGCGCGGGGTGGGCGGCCGCGGCGGTCGTGGCGACTGGCCGGCGCGGCGGTCGGCCACGGCGAGGAGGTCGATCTCGGACAGCGGGACCGCGCCGCCGGGGAAGCGCTCGAGCCCGCGCGTGTAGACGCTGAGCGGCACGAGCCCGTTCAGCGGGTGCACGACCAGCGCGCGCCTCACCTCCGCCGGACCGAGCGCCCTGGCCGCGCCGCGCCAGTCGTCGCGCTGGAACTCGGCATTGGCCTCCACCTCGATCACCGCCGTGAGGAAGACCGCGCAGAGCCCCGCGGCCAGCACCGGCCCGAGCAGCGGCGCGCGGCGCGCGCCCAGCCCGGCCGCCAGCACGACCGCGAACGGGAGCCAGCCCGCGATGACGTTGCGCGAGATGAAGTAGTCGGCTCCGACGATCGCCACCACGAGCGGGAGACCGACGATCGCCATGACCGCGATCGCCGCCGTGGTCGCCCCGCGGCGCTCGGACGGGTCGGTCCGGGTGAGGACGAGGACCAGCGCCGCCACCGTGATCGTCGCCGCGGCGACGGTGAGCCAGACCTCAGATGGCGTGTCGTAGCCCACGAGGAACTGCTTGGGCACCTGGAGCAGCCGGTGCCCCAGGCTGCTCCCGCCGATGAAGCGCGCGCCCTGGATTCCCTGCTGGTGGATAAGGAGTGGGAGGAGCGCCACCCCGACGGCGCCGACGCCGGCCACCGCCAGCGCCGCCGCGCGCCGCTCGCGGGCGCGGAGCAGGAGCCAGGCGGTCTCCGGGACGACGACGAACGCCGCGAAGTAGTGCGTGGCGAGGGCGAGGGCCGAAACGATCGCCCACAACAGCAGCCCGCGCGGCCGCTCGTCGCGGGCGCGCAGGAACAGGAGCATCGACAGCGCCGCCAGCAGCACGAGCAGCGCGTACGAGCGTGCCTCCTGCGAGTACCAGATGAGCAGCGGGCAGAAGGCGGCGAGCGCGGCGGCCACGGCGCCCGCGCGCTCCGAGACGAGCCGCCGCCCGAGCAGGAACACGACCGGGATCGTGAGCACCCCGAGCAGCGCCGAGAACGAGCGGACGCCGACCTCGCCGGTGCCGAACGGGCGCGTCCAGAGCCAGGCGAGCACGTAGTACAGGTGCGGCGTCTGCTCGGTGCGGGGCACGCCGTCGATCAGACCGCCGAGGTCCCCGCGCAGCATCCGGACCGTGTAGCCCTCGTCGATCCAGAAGCTCTGCACGTCGAGCGTGGCGAAGCGGATCGCCGCCCCGGCGACCACGGCGGCGAGCAGGACGAGCTGCACGCGGGTCAGCCTCCGGAGGACCACGGGCGGGCGAGCATACTTCCCGGCGTGCGGCGTTCGGGGGGACAGACGGCGACGGTGCTCGGGCGGATCGACCTCGTGCGAGCGCTGGCCCGCGCGGACATCGCGTCGGTGGTGGTGGGCGAGCGCGGCGACCCGATCCGGCACTCGCGGCACGTGGTGGGCGTGATCTCGCGCGAGGAGCTGTTCGGTGTCGGCGCTCCGGCGCCGCTCTTCTACGACTCGGACGCCGCGCTGCAGTTCGTGTCGCGGGAGCGGGAGGCCCTCACGGCGGCCGGGTTCCGATTCGTGGTCCCCGCGGCGGGGCTGGTCGACGAGCTCCTCGACAAGGGGCGGTTCCAGGAGCTGGCGGGAAGGCTCGAGCTCCCGGTGCCGCGGTCGGTTCGGCTCGCGGCCGAGGCCGTTTCCGAGCTCCGCTTCCCCGTGGTCGTCAAGGCGACCCCCTACCGCGACGGCCGCTGGGAGTCCGTGGCCTCGTCGTCGAAGGTGCTGCGGGTGGAGGACGCCGACGGGTTGCGGGCGGTCGCCGAGCGCGTGGCCGCCGCGGGGATCGAGGCGATCGCGCAGGAACTGATCCCGGGCGGCGAGGAGCGGATCGAGAGCCACCACGTGTACGTCGACGAGGACGGCCACGTGGCCGGCGAGTTCACCGGGCGGAAGATCAGGACCGCGCCGCGCGAGTTCGGGATGACCACGTCGCTCGAGATCACGGACGACCCGGAGCTCGCGGCGCTCGGCCGCGAGGTGGTGGAGCGGCTCGGGCTGCGCGGCGTGGCCAAGCTCGACTTCAAGCGCGCACCCGACGGCCGACTCCACCTGCTCGAGGTCAACCCGCGCTTCACGCTGTGGGTCCACGCGGGTGCGGTCGCGGGCGTCAACATCCCCGCGATCGTGCACGCCGACCTGAGCGGCCGCCCACGTCCGCCCACCGGTCGCGCGCGGCCGGGCGTGCGCTGGATCTGGCCGAGCGCCGATGCGGCCGCGGCCCGCGAGCGGGGAATCCCGCTGCGTTCGTGGCTCCCGTGGGCGCTGCGCTCGGAGACCAACTCGTCGTTCGCGTTGAACGATCCGATGCCATACGTGATGGGACGGCTGCGACGCCGATGAGGATCGGTCTCGTCTCCGACGTGCACGGCAACCTTCCGGCGTTGCGCGTCGCGCTGGACGCACTCGGCGAGGAGGGCTATGACCGGCTGCTGTGCCCGGGCGACCTCGTGGGCTACGGCCCGTTCCCCAACGAGTGCGTCGCGCTGCTCGCCGAGTCGGGTGCGGTGTGCGTGGCGGGCAACCACGACCTGATGGCGCTCGAGCGGCTGGAGCTGCCGCGGAATCAGCTGGTGCGCGTGACGAACGAATGGACGCGGGAGGTCTTGGACGCGGACGCGCGGCGCTATCTCGAAGGGCTCCCGCTCATCGTCGAGTCGGACGGGCTGGTGATGGGGCACGGATCGCTCGACGACCCCACGGTCTACGTGACCCGCGAGCGCGCCGGGGCGGAGATGACGCGCTTCGCCGCGGAGGACCCCGGGCGGTCGCTGCTCGTGCTCGGCCACACGCACACGCCGCTGGCGTACGGGGAGCGCCGGGGCGCGGTGCTGGAGGGTCGCGACGGCCGCGTCTCGATCGAACCGGACGAGCGGCTGCTCGTGAACCCCGGCAGCGTGGGCCAGCCACGCGAGTGGCGCGCGCTCGTGCGGTACGCGGTGATCG
>JAXDHW010000273.1:0-6375 GCA_034664365.1 Thermoleophilaceae bacterium | reverse complement strand
ACCGCGACCCCGACCGCCACGACTTCGCCGACCGCTTCGCACCGGAGGCCTGGACCGACGGGACCGCGGCGGACGACTGGTCCTTCAACCACCTGAGCCACGGACCGCAGGGCTGTCCCGGCAGCGGCCTGGCGCTGCTCGTCGGGACGACCCTCCTCGCGACGCTGCTGGGCGAGCGCCACGTGCGGCTGGTGGAGCCGCAGCTCGACCCCGAGCGCCCGCTGCCGCACGCGCTGGACTTCTTCGCGCTGCGCTTCGAGGTGTAGCGGGGCGCCGCGGCGGAAAGCCGCAATTTGCGAGGCGCGGTAACGCGAGTTCGCAGTTGACGTTCACTATGACCGTCAAGTGCGAACTCGTGCGCGCGGGCTACCGTCATGGCCGTGCCCGCGGTCTCCGTGCTCGACCTCTCCCCGGTTGCGGCCGGGGAACCTGAGGCGCAGGCGATCCGCAACACGCTCGACCTCGCGCGGCACGCGGAGGGGCTCGGCTTCCACCGCTACTGGCTCGCGGAGCACCACGGTGGCGCGATGGTCGCGAGCTCGGCGCCCGAGGTCCTGATCGGCCACGTGGCGATGGCGACCGAGCGGATGCGGATCGGCTCCGGCGGGATGATGCTGCCGAACCACGCGCCGCTGAAGGTGGCGGAGCAGTTCAAGATGCTCGAGGCCCTCCATCCCGGACGGATCGACCTCGGGATCGGCCGGGCGCCGGGAACCGACCAGATGACCGCGCTCGCGCTGCGGCGCAGCCGTCAGGCGATGTTCGCGGACGACCTGCCCGACCAGCTCGGCGAGCTGCTCGCCGCCGCGGGCTCGCGGCCGTGGCCGGACGACCACCCGTTTCGCCACGTGCGCGCGGCGCCGGTCGAGGTGCCGCTGCCGCCGATCTACCTCCTCGGCTCGAGCGAGTACTCGGCCCAGGTCGCCGCCCAGAACGGCTTCGGGTTCGGGTTCGCCACGCACATAGCGCCGTCGCTCGCCGTCGACGTGCTGCGCCTCTACCGCGAGAGCTTCCGACCGTCGCCCGAGTTCCCGGAGCCGCGCGCGATCCTCGCGCACGCCGCGCTCGTCGCCGACGACGACGCGACGGCGCGCCGACTGGCGGCCCCGGCGCGCGTGGCGTTCCGGCGCCTCCGGGCCGGGCGCCCGGGGCCGATCCCGACGATCGAGGAGGCGCTCGCCGAGGGTGGGGAGGTGGCCGCCGACGGCACCGGCGACCGCGTCGTGGTCGGGTCGCCCGAGACGGTGCGCGACCGCCTCGACGAGCTCCTCGGCGCGAGCGGCGCGGACGAGCTGATGATCCTCACCACGACGCACGGGCACGAGGAGCGCCGCCGCTCCTACGAGCTACTGGCCGAGGCGTATCACCTCGAGCCGAAGCCGCCGCGGTAGCGCGCCACGAGGATGTGGCCGGCGCCGTCGCCCGGCCCGTAGCCGCCCACGAGGATCCGCCCGTTCGGCTGCACGACGGCGCTGTTGGCCGTGCCGGTCACGTGGAACGGCAGCGTGGTGACGACCCTCCCGTGGCGACCGAAGCGGTCGTCGAGCTTCCCGCCCCGCCCGATGCGCGCGACGATGAACTGCGCCGGCTGGCCGTAGTTGCCACCAAGGTTACGGCCGACGGCGATCGCCTTGCCATTCCGCTGGAGCGTTACGCCGAGGCCCGCGTCCGACGGCGCGTTGAACGGCTTCGATCCCGGCACAGGAGGGACAAACCGCACGCCGGCCGCTCCGTAGCGCTTGTCGATCCTTCCGCCCACCCCGAACCGCCACACGGCCATCCGGTCCCGCGTGCCGGTCTGGTAGCCGGCGACCACCAGCTTGCCGTCGCGCTGGAGGGCGAGGTCGGCCGCGAACGTCGTCGCGCGCAGCGGGGTCGGGACGCGCGCGAGCCCGCCGTCGCCGAAGGTCTTGTCGAGCCGGCCACCGGCGCCGATCCGAGCGACCTGAGCCGGGTAGCCCACTGAGCCGCCCGCGAGGTTCACGCGGCCGTCCCGCCGGCGCGCCATCGAGAGGAACTGCCCCCCGGCGTTCAGCAGCGACACGCCGTGGTCGCCGAACGATTCGTCCGGGCGGCCGTCCGCGAGGTAGCGCACGAGCGTCCAGCCCGTGCTGGTGTCCCCTGAGCCCACGAGGATCCTCCCGTTCGGCTGGACGATCACGTCGCGGCCGTATCCGTTGTTGCCCCCGGGAAGCGCGAGGACGCTTCCATGCTGGCCGAACGACTCGTCGAGCCGACCGTCCTTCAGGTAGCGCGCGGTGACGAGGTACTGCCTGTTCGCGGCGTTGTCGGAGGTGGTGCCGGTCACCACGATGCGGCCATCCCTCTGGAGCGCGACGGCGCTGGCGCCGCCGCCGGAGGTCGAGAGCTGGGTGAGCACGATGCCGCCGTTGCCGAACCCCTTGTCGGGCCTGCCGCCGCGGCGAAGCCGCACCAGCGCGATCGCCTCGCCGCCGTGGAGCGCCGCCGTGCCGGCCACCACGACCCTGCCGTCGGGCTGACGGGCGATGGCCGTGCCGTCCTCGCCGTACGGTGCCTCGCCCGGCAGGATGTCCACGACCCCGCCGCCGAAGGACCGGTCGAGGTCACCCGGCCGCGCCTGCGCGGGCGTCGCGGCGACGGAGACCGCCACCACGACGACGCCCGCCAGGGCACGCCCTCCTACTGGATGGCCTCGCAACGCTTCTTCGCCTGGTCCTTCTGCGGGCCGTCCGGCACCTGCTTGAGGGCGTCGAGGCATTGCTTCTTGGCCGCCTCCTTGACCTTGGTCGTGTTGCCCGACTTCGCGGCCTTGCACGCCTCCTCGGCGGTGTTCCTCGACTGTGCGTCCGGGAGCTGCTTGGCCTGGTCGAGGCACTGGCTGACCGCTTGGTCCAGGTTCTTGGGTGTGGACCTCGAGCCGTTGCTCTCGTTGTCGCTCCCGCCGCAGCCTGCGAGGACCAATGCCGCCGTCGCGAGCAGCACCGCCGGCAGCGGGCCTGCGCTTCGGATCCTGGTCATGTCGTCTCCTCTATCAAGCTGCCTAGAGCCGCGCTTCGAGCCACGCCACGATGTCGTCCAGGACGCGCTGCCGCTCCGGCTCGTTCAGCAGCTCGTGGAAGAGGCCGTCGTAGCGGATGATCGACTTGTCCTCGGACCCCGCGCGCTCCATGATCATCTCGCTGCCCTGCGGCGGGGTGATCCGGTCGGCGGTCCCGTGCATCGTGAGCAGCGGGAGCGTGAGCCGCGCGACGTTCTCCGGGTAGCCGCCGATTGCATCCGACAGCTCGGCCACCGTGCGCGCCGGGAGCTTGCCGTGGTAGTTGAGCGGGTCGGCGTCGTAGTCGCGCACGACCTCCGGGTCGCGGCTCACCCCGCTCGAGTCGATCGGGAACACGCCGACCTTCGGGAGCAGCAGCGAGAGCGCCCTGCCCGCGAGACGGGTGAGCGGGTCGGCGGCCTCGAGCGACGCGGCCGGCGCCGACAGGATCAGCCCGTCGAGGCGCTCCTGGTGCTCGATCGCATAGGAGAGGGCCACGGCGCCGCCCATGCTGTGGCCGAGCAGGAACGTCTTGGTCCCCGGGTTCGCAGCGTGCGCCAGGTCGATGACGCGGTCGAGGTCGGCCACCACGTTGTCCATCCGGTCCACGTACGCGCGCGGCCCCGAGGAGCGACCGTGGCCGCGGTGGTCCCCCGCGTACAGCGCGAACCCGTGTGCCGCCAGCTGCTCGCCGGTCCACGCGTAGCGGGCGCCGTGCTCGGAGGCGCCGTGCGCGAGGACGACCACCGCCCGTGGCGCCGCCGCCGGCAGCCATGCCTGCCAGTAGATCTCGACGCCGCCGGCGCCGGCCAGCGTCCCCTCTTCGTGCCGGGCGCTCAGCGGTTCGCCGAGTGCCCGCTCGACGTCTCGTGGTGGTTCTTGCCCTTCCGGCGGTGCTTGCACGCGCTGTAGCGTCGCGTGTCGCGGATCGTGATCGGGTGGCCGTGCTTACGACCGTGGATGACCACGCGGAGCTTGAACCGTCCGTGCGGGAGGTGCCTGAGGCGCACCGGTCGCTTGAGCGCCTTGCCGTGAACGCGCTTCACACGCTTTCCGTTCACGAAGAACTCGACCGATGTGATCCGCACCTTGTTGCGGTGGTGGATCTTCAGCACGAAGCGCTTGCGCACCGCGCACGGCGAGCTGTTGTTGGAGATCACGTTGCCGCGGTCGAAGCGGTTGGGGATCGGCGGAGCGAGGGGATGGCTCGCCACCCTGTGCTGCGCCGCCGCCGGCGTGACCGGCAGCTTGAGCACGCCGGGCGCGCTGGGCGAGGTCAGGATCGTGACCGGGCCGGTGACGTTGTTGCCGCGGTAGGCGGCGTCGCTCGCGGCGATCGTGAGCGCGATCCGGCTGCCCTTCGTGAAGCGGTGGACGATGCCCGGCAGCTGCACGTGCAGCGGGTGCGTGAAGTCGGCGATTCGCACCGGGGCGATCAGCCGGTGCGCGAGCACGATGTCGCCGTTCGGCTTGAGCTCGTAGAGCTTGAAGAAGAGGACGAGCAGCGAGGGAGCGCCGCCGGCCGGGGCGGCGTTCTCGTGCGCCGGCGCCGAGATCCTCACGTCGGCGGTCGGCACTCCCACCACGTCCATGTCCGCCGTGAGCGGCGGGCCTGCGAACTGGGCGAAGCTGCCGGGCCCGTCGTGCACGGGCTGCGACTGGTCGAGGGCGGAGGTCTCGGTGTAGCTGGTCGGCGCGCCCGAGTTGGCCGTGAACACGCTGCTGCCGGCCGTGACCGCCGAGATGCTCGGTACGAGCGCGTCGGACCCCGACAGGTAGAGCCTCTGCGTCTTCGCGAACGGGTACCTCTTCGCGCGCGCGTAGGCCTGCGTGGCGTCGCCCTTGTACTTGATCCAGTCGCGGAAGTACGAGACGTCGAGCTTGGGTCGCTGCGCGTCGTCGGCGAGGTAGTGGTCGAACCACTGGAGGTAGGTGCGCGTCTCGAAGTTGTGGGCCGGGTCCTTGAGGTCGCCCTTGTCGTTCGTGTCCATCTCGCCGGGCGCGCCGCCGCCCGAGTGCCCGCCCTCGCGCCAGATCATCTTCACGGGGACCTTCCGCGCGCGGAGCGCCTTGTAGGTCGCGATCGCCTCCTGCAGGTTGAACAGCGTGTCCGACTGCCCCTGCGAGAGCAGGGTCGGGATGCGGATCTTGTCCACGAACGACTCGACCGACGCATGCCGGGAGAACAGCAGCGTGGCGTCGTTGGGCGCGCCCGTGGCGTCCATCTGGACCTTCGACCCGCAGGCGCGGTTGTCGAAGTTCGGGCAGCCGACGTTGCGCGACGGATCGGCCCCCGTCCCGGTGATGCCGTCGACGATGCCGAGCCCGAAGAAGAGCGAGACCCACTCGTACTTCTCGACGCCCGGCGTCTGGTAGGTCACGCCGTGGTCGAAGCTCGTGTTGTTCGGCGCCAGCGAGTAGCTGAGGTCGCTCCAGGTGATGATCGGGATGATCGTGTCGAGGCGCGGGTCGACGCCCGCGGTGGCGAACTGGATCTGGCCGCCGTAAGAGCCGCCGATCATCCCCACGCGCGGGTCGAAGTCGTGGCGCTTGCCGTCGTGGGCGACCCTGTCGTGCTTCACGTAGTTCACGCGCGTGCCGTCCTTCGCGGCCTTGCCGCCGCCGAGGAAGGTCACGAGCTGGCTGGCCGCCTTCCCGTCGTAGTCGCGGTCATCGAGCGTGATCTTGCAGCCGCTGCCGCCGAACCCGAGCCCGGAGTACGAGAGCACCACGTAGCCGCGCGAGGCCTCCAGCTTGCCCATGTCGGCCTGGTCGTCCTTCGAGCCGCCGAAGCCGTTGGTGGTGAGGATCGCCGGCGCGGGGTCGGCGGCGGTCGCCGACCTGGGCGTGTAGAGGTCGCCGACGATGTCGCACGGGACGTTGCCGTCGGGCCCCGTCTTCACGGAGAAGTGGAGCGTCTTGACCGTGTACGGAACGGCCGCCGCGGACGACGCGCCGATCGCGAGCGCCACCAGCGCGACGAGCGTGACGATGCACGCGCGCACCCAGTTACTGCCGGTTAGGACCATCCCGTCTGCGTACCCCCTGCGGGGGAGTGTACGCGCTGGCCTGGGGCCCGGGGCCGGTCAGCCGCTGACGGTGACCGTGGTGCTCATGCCCGCCGCGGCGTGGCCGTCGAGCGTGCAGTAGAGCTTCCACTCGCCGGGCGCCAGCACGAGCTTCCTGCTCGACACCGTCCGCGGCTTGGCGAGCGTGAACGAGAAGGCGGTCGCGGGGGAGTCCGCTCGCTCGACGCGCAGGTCGTGCGGGTCCTGCCCCATGTTGGCGAGCTCGATCGACACCTGGCCGGCCGGCAGCGTGCGCCGGGAGAGCGTGATGCTGAACTCGCGCGTGAC
>JAXDHW010000251.1:0-4191 GCA_034664365.1 Thermoleophilaceae bacterium | reverse complement strand
CGCTCGTACCTCGCGGCGCTCGCCAACCCGCGCGACGAGCTGGCCCTCGTGATGGTGCTGGCATCGCCGCTCGTGGGGGCGTCGCTCGGCACGATCGCGTCCGTGCGCCTGCGCGCGAAGGCGCTGGGGCGGACGCTGTGGTGGGCGCTGGAGCAGGCCTTCCTCCCCGGGGGCGATGGGTCCAGCGGGCTCGCCGCCGCGCTCGCCGACGATCAGCGCGCGCGGCTCGAGGGTTTCATCACGCGCTTCGCCGCCGAGCGCGCACAGGCGCCGCGGCTGTCGCTCGAGGCGCTGGTCGATCGCGCGGTCACGGACTCGGGCTACGACCTCCAGGTGCTGGCCATGCCCGCGGGCGACCGGCGCCTCGCCAACGTCCGCAAGCTGATGCGGCTGGCCCGGCGGTTCGAGGCCGAGAGCGGCCGCGACGTGCGCGGGTTCATCGACCACCTGGACGAGCGGCGGCTGCTCGGCGCGCGCGAGGGCCAGGCGCCGGTCGAGGGCGAGACGCGCGAGCCGGCCGTCCGGCTGATGACGATTCACGCCGCCAAGGGGCTCGAGTTCCCACTCGTGTGCGTGGCGGACCTGGGGCGCTCTCAGGTGCGCGAGTCGGGCGGCGGCCTCGAGATATCGGACGACGGGCGCACGGGCCTGCGGCTGGCGTCGCTGTCGGGCGAGACGCGGCCGTCGCTCGACATGGAGGAGCTCGCCAAGGAGCAGCGCGAGCGGGCCGACGAGGAGGAGAGGCGCATCTTCCACGTCGCCATGACGCGGGCGCGCGAGCACCTCGTGCTGAGCGGCGCGCTGGATCCCGAGAAGTGGCCCGAGCACAGGCCGCTCGGCCCGCCGGTCGACTGGATCTGGCGCGCGCTGGCCCCGGGGGCGAAGGAGCTGCTCGCGGAGGCTTCCCTCGCTGTGGAGACACACGAGGTCGACGGTGGCGAGCTGCGGGTGCGGTGCGTGCTGTGCACGCCGGACACGGTTGACGAGCTGCTTCCGGAGCGCGTCCCGGGCGCGACCACGCCGGCCGCGGCCGGTGAGCCGGTCGAGCCGCCCGAGTCCATGCCGCGGCGGTTCGACCGCGTTCCCGCGCCGCGCTCGCTGCCCGTCGCGCAACTCAGCTACTCGGCGCTCGAGAGCTACGACCGCTGTGGCTATCGCTTCTACCTGGAGCGGGTCGCCCGCCTGCGCGGCCCGAGCCCGCGGGAGGCCGTGCGACTCGCGCCGCCCGCCCGCAACGGCCAGCTCGTGCTCCAGCTCGAGGTGCCGCCGCCCGAGGTCGAGACCGAGCAGGTGCCCGGCGTCAGCGCGCTGCTGCGCGGCACCATCGTCCACCAGCTCCTCGAGCGCTTCGACTTCGAGGCGCCGCGGCCCCCGTCGGCGGAGGAGGTCGAGGAGCTGCTCACCGCGCACGACGCGCCGGTGACCGCGGACGAGATCGACCGCGTGCGCGGGCTGATCGACGGCTTCGCCGGCTCGCGGCTGCGCGAGCGCGCGGCGGCCGGACGGAGCGTGCGCCGCGAGCTGCCGTTCGCGTTCGAGCTCCAGCCCGACCCGGGCGATCCGCGCTCGATACTCGTCAACGGGGTGGTCGACGTCCACGTGGAGGAGGACGGCGGCGTGCTGGTCGTCGACTACAAGACCGGTCTCCTCGAGGGAGTCGACCCGGCCGACGCCGCGCAGGTGGCCGCCGCGATCGTGGAGGAGCGCTACGCCACGCAGCGGCTCGTGTACGCGCTGGCCGCGCTGCGCTCGGGCGCGCCGCGGGTGGACGTGGCGTACTCGCTGCTCGAGGCGCCGGACGCCCCGGTCGAGACGCGCTTCGAGGCGGCCGACGCGGCGGCGCTGGAGGCGCAGCTCCTCGAGCTGGCGGGCGGCGTGGTCGAGGGTCGCTTCGAGCCCACCGACGAGCCGCACCGCGAGCTGTGCCTGACCTGTCCCGGGCGCGCCGCGCTGTGCAGCTGGGGCCCCGATCGCACCCTGCAGGAACATCCGAGAGCGGCCATACCCTCGTGAGGTGAGCGAGACCGTCGGAACCACGCCGCGCGAGACCGCGGGGGTGCCGGGCTATCCCGGGCCATTTGCGGTCGGTCGCTACGCGGCACGCGTCCGCGAGGAGATGCGCCGGGTGGCGCGCGTGTGCCTTATCGGCGAGGTCACAGGCGTGCGCATCGGTGCCGGGCCCAACGTCTACTTCGAGCTTCGCGACGGTGACGGCGCGATGCCGTGCGCGATGTGGCGCAACGACTTCGACAGGCTCGGCCTGCGCTCCGACGAGCTCCGCGACGGCGTCGAGGTGGTGGCCGCCGGCGGGCCCGACTTCTACCCGGGCAGCGCCAGCGCGTCGCCGCGCTTCGCGTTCCGGGTGCAGGACCTGCGGCTCGCCGGCGAGGGCGACCTCCTGGCGCGGCTCGCGCGGCTCAGGCGGCAGCTCGCGTCGGAGGGCCTGTTCGAGCCGCAGAAGCAGCTCGCACGGCCGGTGCTGCCGCGGCGGATCGGCGTGGTCACCGCGGAGGCGGGTGCCGCGCGGCGTGACTTCCTCGCCGGGCTCGAGCGCCGCGCCTGGCGCGGCACGATCGTGTGGGGCTTCGCGCCCGTCCAGGACCGGCGCGCGGCGCCGGCCATCGCCGCCGCCATCAGGGACCTCGCTGCGTACGCGCGTGTCGACACGATCGTGGTCACGCGCGGAGGCGGCAGCATCGCCGACCTCTGGGCCTTCTGCGACGAGACGCTCTGCCGCACCGTCGCGCTCACGCCCGTCCCGGTGATCAGCGCCGTTGGGCACGACGTGGACAGGACGCTGATCGACGACGTGGCGGCGCTCTCCTGCTCCACGCCCACGCACGCCGCCGAGGCGGCGGTCGGCATCGACTGTGCGGCGGCTCAGCGCGCGCTGCGCGTGGCGGCGTTCGACATCGACCAGTCGGGCCGGCGCGCGGTCGTCACGCGGGCGCGCGAGCTGGCTGGCCGCTCGCGGGCGCCGCGCGAGCACCTCATGCGCCACCGCGGCCGGCTGCACCAGCTCGCGCGCGAGCTGCGCGCGGCCACTGCGCGCGGCCGGGCCGAGCGGCTGCGGTCGCAGCGCCGGATAGCGGCCAACGTGATGGACCGCAAGGCGCGCGCCGCGCGGGCGCAGGCGGAGCGCGAGGCTGGGCGCGTCAGGCTGCGGGCAGCCGCGCTCGACCGCGCGGCCCGGGCCGCCGCCGAGCGGCGGTCGCAATGGGTCGCGAGGAGCGGGGCGGCGCTGCGGGCGCACGACCCCGAGCGGACGCTCGAGCGCGGCTACGCGCTCGCCGTCGACGCGGCGGGTGAGCCGCTGACCGGGCCGGACGCGGTGCGTTCGGCCGCAAGCTTCGATCTGCGGATGGCCGGCGGCACCGTGCCGGCGCGGGTCAGGGACGAGGAGGAAGCATGACCACCGAGGCAATGACGTACGAGACGGCAGTGGAGCGGCTGGAGCAGATCATCGCCCGGCTCGACACGAATCAGGCCGGCCTCCGCGAGACGCTCGAGCTCTGCGGCGAGGGCAAGTCGCTGATCGAGTTCGCCGCCGGCGAGCTGGATGCGGTCGGCCGCGGGCTCGAGGAGCTCCGGCTCGACGAGCTGATCCAGCGCCTCGAGGCGGACGCGCCGGCCGCGGGCTGAGAGGGCCGCGGCGGCCGCGCGACCGGTTCGCGCATCACCAACGCGGCGCGAGTTCGCACTTGACGGTCACTATGACCGTCAACTGCAACCTCGACGCCGACGGCGGCGTCACCGTCCCAGTAATTGCCCACCGAGCGGACGTTTCGGGCGCCGGTTTCGGTGGCGCGGAGCGCAGCAGAGGTCCGATCTGGGCGCCGCCTTGCACCCAGGGCGTTTTTCCGTCTCCCCCTCGACGTACCTTGGCTCTCGACCGGCCCCCCTCGATCCCCAGGAGACCCCGAACCCGATGCCCCTCTGCTTCATCGAGCCCCAGGAAGCGATCCGCGTGGTGGCGGAGTCGATCGGCCGCGAGGCACGGCGCCAGCTGCTCGGTGAGGTCGTCCGCGCATGGGTCGACGAGATCCCGGAGGACGAGCTGGAGGTCCACTACGCCAAGGCGGTCGACGACCTGGACGAGGACGACGTCTCGATGCTCGCGGCCTGGCACGCGTCGCTCGAGGTCGGGCACCCGGTCGCCAACAAGGACTTCCTGCTCAAGGCGTTCTCGGG
>JAXDHW010000245.1:0-6191 GCA_034664365.1 Thermoleophilaceae bacterium | reverse complement strand
CGGAGGCACGCCGACGGCGTTCGACCGGGTGCTGGCGACCCGGCTCGGGGTGGCGGCGGTCGACGCGGCGAACGACGGGCGCTGGGGCACCATGGCCTCGCTGCGCGGGCAGCGGATCGAGCTCGTGCCGCTCAAGGAGGCGGTGGCCGAGCTCCGGACCGTCCCGCGCGAGGACTACGACGCGGCGGCGGCCTTCTTCGGGTAGCGGCGAAGGGTGGCGCTCAGCGCGACGCGCCTTGCGTTCGTCGAGCGCCTCTGAACAGCATCGATAAGGGGGAAGGCCGAGGGGTGGGCCGTTTAACGTGCGTATATGACCACCTAAACGGCCCAGTCCTCCCTGAGTGCCGCAGTTTGCGGAGGCGCAGGCGCGCCGGGGGCGCACGAGCGGAACGCGCCGGCGCCGGCGCCGGCGGCTACGGCCGCAGGTGCTCGCGGATGAACGGCTCCGCGATGCGGGCGGTGGCCGCGAGGACCACGAGCAGGATCGTGATCAGGAAGGCGTCGAAGCTCTTGGCCCCGAGCGCCCAGAGGACGATCCAGAACACCAGCCCGACGGTCAGCGCGACGATCACCTGCATGGAAGCGGACCCTATCAGCGCCAATTGTCGGTGCCGCGCTGGGCGAGATTGCGTCGATATAGCCGACGGAAGTGCGCCCAAGCCTCAAGCGGCAAGCGCCGCGGCCAGCTCGGCCACGGCCTCGCCCACCGCGGTCGCGCCGCCGTCCCCGGCGGCGCGGACCAGGCGGCTCCCGACGATCACGCCATCCGCCAGCTCGGCCACGGCGCGCGCCTGCTCCGCGGTCGCGATCCCGAAGCCGACCGCCACCGGCACGGTCGTGGCCGCGCGGACGCGCTCGACCGTGGCGCGCAGCTCCGGCGGTAGCTCGGCGCGCTCGCCGGTCGTCCCCGTGAGCGAGACCGTGTAGACGAAGCCGCGTGCGTCCTCCCCCACCTCGCGCAGCCGCTCGTCGGTGGTGGTCGGCGCGACGAGCGGGACCAGCGCGAGGCCGCGCGCGTCGCAGGCGGCGCGCGCCTCGGCGGCCTCGTCGTGCGGGAGGTCGGGCACGATCAGCCCGGCGGCCCCGGCCCCGGCGGCGCGATCCACGAACGCGGTACCGCCGTTCGCGAGCACCAGGTTGGCGTACACCATCAGCATCACCGGCAGGCGCTCCGCGAGCGACTCGCACACTCCGAGCACGTCGCCGGGCGTGACCCCCGCGGCCAGCGCGTGGGTGCCCGCGGCGTGGATGACAGGCCCGTCCGCGAGCGGGTCCGAGAACGGGATGCCGAGCTCGACGAGGTCCGCGCCCGCGTCGGCGCACGCGAGCCCGATCGCGCGCGACGCCTCAACGTCGGGGAAGCCGCCCATCAGGTACGGCATCAGCGCCGCCCGGCGGCCGTGCGACGCGAACGCCGCGGCGATTCGCTCGATGCCGTCGCTCACCCGCGGTCGAGGACCTCGGCCAGGTCCTTGTCGCCGCGCCCGGACAGCGTGAGGAGGTCGATGCCGCCCGCCTCGCCGGGGTTCGCGAACAACCACGCGATCGCGTGCGCGGGCTCGAGCGCGGGGAGGATTCCCTCGAGCCGCGCCGTACGCCGGAACGCCGCGAGCGCGTCGTCGTCGGTCACGGCGTCGTAGAGCACGCGACCGCTGTCGCGCAGCAGCGCGTGCTCGGGGCCTGAGCCCGGGTAGTCGAGCCCGGCGGACACCGAGTGCGCCTCGAGCACCTGGCCGTCCTCGTCCTGGAGCACCGCCGAGAGCGCGCCGTGGAGGATCCCGCGAGCGCCGGTGGTGAGCGGCGCGCCGTGGCGTCCGGTCTCGATGCCCTCGCCGGCGGCCTCGACCCCGACCAGCTGCACGTCCTCGTCGTCGAGGAAGGCGACGAAGGTCCCGATCGCGTTCGAGCCGCCGCCCACGCAGGCGATCACCCGGTCGGGCAGGCGACCGGCCACCTCCAGCACCTGGGCGCGGGCCTCGTCGCCGATCACGCGCTGGAGGTCGCGGACGAGCGCCGGGTACGGCGCGGGCCCGACGGCAGAGCCGATCACGTAGTGCGTGTCCGCGGCGTTGGCGACCCAGTCGCGGATCGCCTCGCTCACCGCCTCCTTCAGCGTCCGCGCGCCCGCGTCGACCGCGCGCACCTCGGCGCCCAGCAGGTTCATCCGCTCGACGTTCGGCCGCTGGCGGCGCATGTCCTCGGTCCCCATGTAGACGACGCACTCGAGGTCGAAGAGCGCGCACGCGGTGGCCGACGCCACGCCGTGCTGCCCGGCGCCCGTCTCGGCGATCACCCGCCGCTTGCCCATCCGCTTGGCGAGCAGTGTCTGGCCGATCGCGTTGTTGATCTTGTGGGAGCCCGTGTGGAGCAGGTCCTCGCGCTTGAGCAGCACCTGCCGGCCGACGACGTCGGAGAGGCGCTCCGCCGCGTACAGCGGCGTCGGGCGGCCGACGTAGTCGCGGAGGAGCGTGTCGAGCTCGGCGCGGAACGCGGGGTCGTCGCGCGCGTCGACCCACGCGCGCTCGAGCTCGTCGAGCGCCGGGATCAGCGTCTCGGGCACGTAGCGGCCGCCGTAGGGGCCGAAGCGGCGCTCGACCCCGGTCTCGGTGCGCGCGCTCACGCGGCGCGGGCTGCGTCGGCCGCGCGCGCCGCCGCGATCAGGGCCTCGACCTTGGCCGGGTCCTTCACGCCCGGCTCCGCCTCGGTGCCGCTGGCGCTGTCGACTGCGTAGGGATGAACCGCGGCGATCGCATCGGCCGCATTCGCCGGATCGATCCCCCCTGAGAGGACGACGGGGACGCGCGAGCGGTGGTGGCGCACGAGCTCCCAGTCGAACGTGGTGCCGGTGCCCCCGCGGACCGCGTCGGTGTGCGTGTCGAGCAGGTGGAGGTCGACCTCGCGGAAGGACTCGACCCGGCGCACCGAGGCCGCGTCCTTCACGCGGACGGCCTTCATCACGCGACAGCCGGTGCGGCGCGCGGCCTCGCGGCAGTAGGCCGGCCCCTCGTCGCCGTGGAGCTGGAGGAGGGTGAGCCGGCAGCGGTCGGCCAGCTCGGCGACCTCGTCGAGCGAGGCGTTGACGAACACGCCGGCCACCTCGGCCTTGCGCTTGAGCTCCGCGCCGATCTGCTCGGCCACATCGGGATCGCAGGCGCGCGGGCTGTCCCCGAAGAAGATCGTCCCGACCGCCCAGGCGCCCATCTCCGCGGCGAGCCGGGCGTCCTCGAGGCGCGTGACGCCGCAGATCTTGACTCGCGTCATGGCCGCTCAATGGTAGGGCCGTAAGCTCCGGCCCAACGTATGAAGTGGAGCCAGATACTCGTGGTCGTCGGGGCGATCGCCGCCGTCGTGGTGGTCGCCGTCGTGGCGGGCGGCGGCTCGGGCGGCTCGGGCGGCCACGTCAGCTCGGCGCCCTCGGGTGCGGTCCGCGTCCCGTTCGCATACTCGCCCGAGAAGGAGAAGCTGCTGAAGCCGCTGATCCAGCGCTTCAACGACCGGCGCGAGAAGGTCGGCGGCAAGCCGGTCTTCGTCGAGGGCTCCAACGTCTCGTCGGGCGAGGCGGAGTCGAAGATCGCCAAGGGCACGCTCGAGCCCGTGGCCTGGTCGCCGGCGTCCTCCCTCTGGGGCCGCCTCCTGAACTTCGACGCCGACCGCCCCTACGCGCCTGCCAAGAACGCTTCGATCGTCCGCACGCCGCTCGTGATCGCGATGTGGGAGCCGATGGCGCGCGCGCTCGGGTACCCCAGGAAGCAGATCGGCTTCGCCGACATCCTCGACCTCGCGCGCTCCAACACCGGATGGGCCAAGTACGGCAAGCCGCAGTTCGGCGACTTCAAGCTCGTGCACACCAACCCGGACTTCTCCACGTCGGGCCTCTCGGCGGTCGTGGCCGAGTACTACGCCGCGACGGGTAAGAAGGAGGGTCTCGTGACCCGCGACGTGACGGCCTCGCGCGGGCGCCAGGTGGTGAAGGACATCGAACGCTCGATCGTCCACTACGGCGACACCACGCTGTTCATCGCCGACCAGATGCGGAAGGAGGGACCCGGCTACGCGTCGGCCGTGGCGATGGAGGAGACGACGCTCGTGGACTTCAACCTCCACCGCGGCGGTCAGCCCAAGCTCGTCGCGATCTACCCCAAGGAGGGCACGTTCTACTCGGACAGCCCGATGATCGTGCTCGACGCGCCGTGGGTCTCGCCCGCGGAGCGCGACGGGGCGAAGGCGTTCCAGAAGTTCCTCGCCGGCGAGATCGACCCGGGGCTCGCGGCGCGCTACGGATTCCGCCCGGCGGCCGTCGGCGCCAAGCCGGTCCCCCCGATCTCGCCCAGGAACGGCGCCGACCCGAGCCAGCCCAAGCGAGTGCTCGGGCTCCCCGAGCCGCGCGTTCTCGACAGCGTCCGGCGGACCTGGCGCGAGGACCGCAAGCCGGCCAACGTCCTGCTGGTGGTCGACACCTCCGGCTCGATGGTCGAGGAGAACCGGCTCGAGCGGGCGAAGGCGGGGCTCAAGTCGTTCCTGCGCGAGCTGTCGCCCAACGACCGCGTCGGGCTCGAGTCGTTCAACGATCAGATCAGGCCGCTGGTGCCGATCCGGCCGGTGCGCGAGAACTCGGCCCAGTTGCGCTCGACAGTCGACTCGCTGATCGCCGACGGCGGTACCGCGTTCTACGACGCGTCGGTGCAGGGCCTCGAGGACGTGCGCAGGCTGAATGACCGTGACCGGATCAATGCCGTCGTGCTCTTGACCGACGGCGAGGACACGGACTCGTCCACGAGCGTCGACCAGGCGGTCGCGCGCATGGCGGCGCAGGGCGACAGCCAGAACAAGGTGCGCGTCTTCACGATCGCCTACAGCGCGTCGGCCGAGGGGGCCGAGGACGGGCTCAAGCGGATCGCCGCGGCGTCCGGCGGCCAGGAGTACACCGGCGACACCGAGGACATCGAGCTGGTGTACCGGAGCATCTCGAGCTTCTTCTGATCGTGGCCGGTGGCGAGCTCCAGAGGCCGATGTCCCGCGGGGAGCTCAACCGCCTGCTCGTCACGAACGCCCTCGCGAAGCCGTGGCCGAACGTGCTCGTGCCGGCGGGGCTGGCGATCGCGGGGATCCTGATCGGGCTCGGCGTCGTGGTGATCCCGATCGCGATCGTCGCGTGGCTCGCGCTGTCCGCGATCACGTACTTCGACGGCGACGAGGCGGAGCGCGTGGCCGCGCGCGTCCGCGGTCGCAGGCAGGTCGCCGCGCGCGCGGAGCCGCGGGTCGACCCGCGCACGCTGGCGCAGCCGATCGCGCAGGAGCTCAACGCCGTGCTGCACCAGGAGCAGCGGATCCGCGAGGCGATCGAGCGCGCCGACCTCCCGTTCGGCGAGGTGTCGGACGAGGTCGACACGTTCGTGCGCGCCGCCGAGAAGACGGCCGGCCGAGCGCAGCTCCTCTACGAGTACCTCACCGACCAGGACCCGCGCTACGTGGAGGAGCGCCTGCGCACCGTGAAGCTCGCGGCGGAGTCCGGGAACGAGTCGCAGAGGGCGCTCGCCGAGGCCCTCACGGCGCAGCTCGAGGCGATGCGCAAGGCCCAGGACAAGCTCCAGGGCTTCTACACGGAGATGGAGCGGATCGGGGTCGAGCTGGGCAACGTACGCGGCCAGCTGCTGTCGGTCTCCGCGACCACCGAGGCGGCTTCGCAACGCGAGCTGGCGGGGAACGTACGCGACCTCCGCGAGCAGATGGGCGCGGTGGCGGACGGGATGTCGGAGGCGCTCGACGAGACGACCGCGGCGCCGCAGTCGCCCTAGCGCCGCGGCTTGCCAAGATTCCCCGCATGAGCGAGCCATCCACAAGCGGCGGCTGCCTCTGCGGCGCGATCCGCTTCGAGCTGACCGAGCCGGCCACCGCGGCCGGCTACTGCCACTGCACGCGCTGCCAGAAGCGCACGGGGAACGCCTCGTCGGCGCAGGCGCGGATCGACGGCCGCACCTTCCGGCTGCTTCAGGGCGAGGAGCAGCTGAAGGCGTGGCGGCACGAGGACGGCGGCTTCGAGAAGCTGTTCTGCAGCGAGTGCGGGTCGCACCTCTTCAGCCGCAACCCCGACGACCCGACGCAGATGAGCGTGCGGATGGCGGCGTTCGACGGCGACCCGGGGGTGCGACCGAGCTGGCGCACGTACGTGGCCTACGCGGCGCCGTGGGAGC
>JAXDHW010000247.1:0-9450 GCA_034664365.1 Thermoleophilaceae bacterium | reverse complement strand
ACCGACGCCGTGGAGTTCATCGACGTCAAGAAGGCGTTCGGCCGCAACACCGTGCTCAACGGGCTCAACCTCGGCATTCCCGAGGGCCAGATCTCGATGATCCTCGGCCCGTCCGGCACCGGCAAGTCGGTCTGCATCAAGCACATGGTCGGCCTGCTCTACCCCGACGAGGGCGACGTGCTGGTCCACGGCGAGTCCGTGCCCAACATGCGCGACGACGACCTGTTCGAGATGCGCAAGAAGTTCGGCGTGCTGTTCCAGGACGGGGCCTTGTTCGGCTCGATGAACCTGCTGGACAACGTGGCGTTCCCGCTCCGCCAGCACACCGACAAGGGTGAGGACGAGATCATGGAGATCGTCACCCGCCGCCTGAAGGAAGTCGGGCTCGGCGGCGCGGGCGACAAGATGCCGAACGAGCTCTCGGGCGGTATGCGCAAGCGCGCCGGGTTCGCCCGCGCACTGGTGCTCGACCCGCAGATCGTGCTCTTCGACGAGCCGGACTCGGGCCTCGATCCCGTGCGCACCGCCCTGCTCTGCGAGCTCATCAAGGAGATCCACGAGGAGAACGGCGGCGCCTATGTCGTGATCACGCACGACATCATGTCCGCGCGTCGCGTGGCGGAGTACATCGCCATCCTCTGGAAGGGCCGGATCGTGGAGTCCGGACCCGCGTCCGAGTTGTTCAACTCGGACAACCAGTTCGTGCGCCAGTTCCTCTCCGGAGAGGCGCGCGGACCGCTCGGTATGGAGTAGGGTCGGCAGAGCCGCCTGAGGCGGCGTCGGGGGGCAATGTGAACATGCCGGGTACATGTGGCCTCCCCAACCTCTCGCTCGCCTAACTCGCTGAACGAAATCCCTACCGAGGGGGACGAACGCTCGCCGCTAGCGCGCTGGGCCGCGGCGATCGCGGTGCTCGCCGCCGTCGTTCTGGTGGGCTTCCTGCTGTTCGGCGGCGCCGGCAGCTACCGCGTCACGGCGATCTTCGAGAACGCGGGCCAGCTCGTGACCGGCAACGACGTGACGATCGGCGGCCGGCCGGTGGGGAGCGTCAAGGACATCGCGCTCACCCAGGACGGCCAGGCCAAGGTCGAGATCGAGCTCGACGAGCAGCGCCCGCTCCACCGGGGCACCACCGCGGTGGTCCGGGCCACGTCGCTGTCCGGGATCGCCAACCGCTACGTCTCGCTCCAGCCCGGCCCCGACAACCGGGCGGAGATTCCCGACGGCGGCCGGATCGAGGCCGACAGCACGACTGCGCCGGTCGACCTCGACCAGCTCTTCAACACGCTCGACCCGGCCACCCGCAAGGGGCTCCAGCAGATCATCCAGGGTGGCGCGCGCCAGTACTCGGGGCGCACGAAGAAGGCCAACGCGGCCCTCCACTACCTCAACCCGGCGCTATCGACCTCCTCGCGGCTGACGCGGGAGCTCGTGGTCGACCAGACCGCGTTCCGCGGCTTCGTGACCGACACGTCGCGCACGGTCGGCGCGCTCGCCCAGCGCCGCGACGACCTCACCAACCTCGTCACGAACACCAACACCACGATGGCGGCGATCGGCGACGAGAACGCCGCGCTCGCGCGCAGCCTCGGCCTCCTGCCCGGCACCCTCCGTAAGGCCAACACCACCTTCGTGAACCTGCGCGGGGCGCTCGATGACCTCGACCGCCTGGTGTCCGTGTCCAAGCCGGCCACCCGCCGGCTCGCGCCGTTCCTCGCCGCGCTGCGGCCGCTCGTGGCCGACGCGCGCCCGACCATCAGGGACCTGCGCGTGCTCGTGCACAAGCGCGGCGTGGACAACGACCTGATCGACCTGACGCGCAAGATGCCGCGGCTCCGGAGCCTCACGTCGACCGTCTTCCCGCGCTCGATCAAGGCGCTCCAGAAGGCCCAGCCGGTGGTGGAGTACGCCCGCCCCTACTCGCCCGACCTCGTGGGCTGGTTCACCAAGTTCGGCGAGGGCGCCGCCAACTACGACGCCAACGGCCACTACGCCCGCATCCAGCCGATCTTCAACGCGTTCTCGCTCGGCGACAACGGGGCGGGCCCGGTGCTCAACCCGACCGACCCCGCCACGCGGCTCGCCGGCCTCGACCTGGGCAACAGCCAGCGCTGCCCCGGCGGCGCGATGCAGCCGCCGCCCGACGGCTCCGCTCCCTGGAAGCCCACGCCCGGCTTCAGCTGCGATCCGACCACGACCCCGCCCGGCCCGTGAGGCGGATCGCGCTCACATCCGCTCTCGTGGTCGGCCTGGTGGTCGTGCTCGCGGTCGGGCTCGGCGCGAGCGGGGACTCGTCGGGCTACCGCGTCCGGGCGATCTTCGACAACGCCGCGAACATCGTGAAGGGCGAGGACGTGAAGGTCGCGGGCGCCAAGGTCGGTGCGGTCGACTCACTCGACGTGACGAAGGACAAGAAGGCCGCCGTGGTCCTGCGGATCGACAAGGCCGGCTTCTCGCCGTTCCGGACGAACGCGGACTGCATCATCCGGCCGCAGTCGCTGATCGGCGAGAAGTACGTGGAGTGCAGGCCGGGCAGCGCGGCGGCGAAGGAGCTGCCGAAGATCCCCGACGGGCAGAGCGGCGCGGGGCAGCACCTCCTCCCGCTCGCCCGCACGCACTCGCCCGTCGACCTCGACCTCGTCAACGACACGCTCCGGCGGCCGTTCCGCGAGCGGCTCGCGATCCTGCTGCGCGAGTTCGGCACGGCGCTGGCCGGCCGCGGCGACGCCCTGAACCAGGCGATCCACCGCGCCAACCCCGCTCTGCGCGACACCGACAAGGTGCTGGCGATCCTGGCGAGCCAGAACCACACGCTGTCCCAGCTCGCCGTCGACTCGGACCGGGTGCTCGCGCCGCTGGCCGCGCGGCGCAAGCGTGTGTCGGACTTCATCGTCCAGGCCAACGCAACCGGGCAGGCCACGGCCGAGCGGAGCGCCGACATCGAGCGCACGTTCCAGCGCTTCCCCACGTTCCTGCGCGAGCTCAAGCCCACGCTGGTCGACCTCGGCGCGCTGTCCGACGAGATGACGCCGGTCCTGGTCGACCTCGACCGCGCGGCGCCGGACCTCAACCGCTTCATCCTCGAGCTCGGGCCGTTCTCGAACGCCGCCACGCCCGCGCTGCGCTCGCTCGGCCAGGCCACGGACGTGGGCGGCCCGGCGCTCAGCCACTCGCGGCCGCTGATCAAGAAGCTCGCCACCTTCGCGCAGAACGGCCGCCCGGTCGCCACGCGGCTCGCTGAGATCACCCGCAGCCTCGACAAGAGCGGCGGCGTCGAGCGGATCATGGATTACCTCTTCTTCCAGATGCTGGCCGTCAACGGCTTCGACGGCGTCAGCCACTACCTCCGCGCCGAGCTCTTGACCAACCTCTGCTCGACGTACGCGGTCAACCCCACGCCGGGCTGCAACTCCAACTTCACCCCGACCAAGTCGGTCCCCTCGGGCGGCGGGGGCAAGTCGGACAAGCAGCTGGAGAAGGCGCGGGCCAAGCTCCGCGCGATCGGGTCGTCGCTCGAGTCTCAGGCGGCGGCCGGCGGCGGCAAGGGCGCGGGCGCCGGGGGGCAGGTCAACCCGTTCGAGGTGCTCCAGCAGCTCGTCAACCCCGCGATCGGCACGCGCCGCAACGGTCAGATCAAGCGGGTGCAGCAGGGCGCGCGCCCCAGGTCGGACGGCGCGAGCGACGCGGCGCTGCAATGGCTACTCGGGAACGACGGCCCGTGAACCGCACCCGCACCACGGCGAGCATCGTCGCCAGCCCGGTGCTGATCGGCGCCCTCACGGTCCTGATCACGGTGGTCGCCGTCTTCCTCGCCTACAACGCCAACAACGGCCTGCCGTTCGTCCCCACCTACGACCTCAAGGCGCAGCTGCCCGACGCGGAGGCGCTGGTGGCGGGCAACGAGGTGCGGGTGGGCGGCCACCGCGTCGGCGCGGTGACCGAGATCAAGCCCGTGCACGAGGCGAGCGGCCGCACCTACGCGGTGATCCAGATGAAGCTCGACAAGGAGATCCAGCCGCTGCCGATCGACTCGCGCGTGTTGGTGAGGGCGCGCTCGGCGCTCGGCCTCAAGTACATCGAGCTCACTCCGGGCACCGCGTCGGCCGGCTACAAGACCGGGGACACGATCCCGCTCGCGGCGGCCAAGCCCAGGCCGGTCGAGCTGGACCAGGTGCTCAACATCTTCGACCGCAGGACCCAGATCGGGATCCGCCGGAGCCTCGAGGGCTTCGGCAATGGCCTCACCGGCCGCGGCCAGGATCTGAACGAGACGATCGCGGAGCTGCCGCCGTTCCTGTCGGACCTCCAGCCGGTGGCGTCGAACCTCGCGGACCAGCGGACGCGGCTGCGCGCGCTGTTCCCGGCGCTCGGGCGCGCCGCGCGGCTGGTGGCGCCGGTGGCGGAGACGCAGGCACGCCTGTTCGAGAACCTCGACACCACGTTCGGCGCGCTCGCGCGCGTGGCACGGCCGTACATCCAGCAGACGATCTCGCTCTCGCCGCCGACGCTCGACACGGCGATCCGCGACTTCCCGATCCAGCGGCCCTTCTTCGAGAACACCGCGGCCTTCATGCACGAGCTCCGGCCCGGCGTGCACGTGCTGCCGGCCACGCTCCCGGACCTGGCCGACGCGCTCCACATCGGGCGCACCACGCTGCGCCGCTCGCCGCCGTTCAACCGCCGGCTCGCCAACGTCTTCCGGGCGCTCGAGGACTTCTCCACCGACCCGCTCGTGTCGGTCGGCGTGTCGCGGCTCACCGACACGGTCCGGTCGCTGCGGCCCACGCTCAGGTTCCTGGCGCCGGTCCAGACGAAGTGCAACTACATCACGCTCTGGTTCCGCAACATCGGGAGCCTCCTGTCGGAGGGCGACACCAACGGCACCTGGCAGCGCTTCATCATCGTCGCCACGCCGCAGGGGCCGAACAGCGAGAGCGGCCCGTCGAGCGCTCCGGCCAGCGGGCCGACCGAGGACAACTACCTCCACTCGAACACCTACCCGAACACCGCGTCGCCGGGCCAGTCGACGGTCGAGTGCGAGTCGGGCAACGAGAACTACTACATCGGCAAGAAGGTCCTCGGCAACGCCCCCGGCAACTCGGGCACCAAGACCGACGGGCAGGTGGGCCCGTGAGGCGCGGCGACAAGGTGACCCCCTTCAAGGCGGGCCTGATGGTCGTGACGATCGTGGCCGTCTTCTGCTTCTTCGTCTTCGGCAAGGTCAACCCGTTCGCGCACCCGTACAAGCTCAAGGCCGCATTTGAGAACGCGAGCACGCTGCACGCGAACTCACCCGTGCGGATCGCGGGGGTCGAGGTCGGCAAGGTGAAGGCGATCGACCGCGAGCCCGACTCCTCGGCCGCCGTGGTGACGATGGAGATCCAGAAGAACGGCCTGCCGATCCACAGGGACGCGCAGCTCAAGATCCGGCCGCGGATCTTCATGGAGGGCAACTTCTTCGTCGACGTCTCGCCGGGGACGCCCGCGACCGGCAACCTCAAGTCGGGCTCCACCGTTCCGGTCACGCGCACGTCCGCGCCGGTCCAGCTCGACCAGGTGCTCACGTCGCTCCAGTCGAGCACCCGGCAGGCGCTCCAGACGCTCGTGCGCGGCTACGGCGGGGCCCTCAACGGCAAGCCGCAGCCCGGCGAGGACGCCGACCAGCCGCCGGAGACGCGGGGCGAGACGGCGGCCAAGTCGCTGAACGACGCCACCAAGTACGCGCCGGACGCCCTGCGCGGCGTGGCGATCGTGAACCAGGCTCTGCTCGGGACCGACGTCCACGACCTCTCGCGGCTCATCGCCGGCACGCAGAAGGTCACCGGCGCGCTGGCGTCGCGCGAGGTGTCCCTCAAGGAGCTCGTCACGAACTTCAACAAGACGACGGGCGCGTTCGCGGCGGAGCAGGGCAACCTGCGGAGCACGATCCACCTCCTGCCGGGAGTGCTCGAGCGCGCGAACCCCGTGTTCGATCACCTCAACGCCGCGTTCCCGCCCACGCGCGCGTTCGCGCGCGAGATCCTCCCCGGCGTCCGCGAGACGCCGGCGACGATCAACGCGGCCTTCCCGTGGATCAGGCAGACCCGCGCGCTCGTCTCGCCCGACGAGCTTCAGGGTCTGGTGCACGACCTTCAGCCCGCGACGAGCGACCTCGCGCAGCTCACGAACGGCACGGTCACGCTGCTGCCCCAGGTCGACCTCGTGAGCCGCTGCGCCATCAGGGTGCTGCTGCCGACCGGGGACATGAAGATCCCGGACCCGCCGCTGTCCACGGGCATCGAGAACTACAAGGAGTTCTTCCAGACGCTCACGTCGCTGTCGGGCGAGTCGCAGAACTTCGACGGCAACGGGCAGTACACGCGCTTCCAGCCGGGCGGCGGCGACCAGTCGTTCTCCACGGGCGGGATCCAGGGCCTCGGCCGCCTGTACGGGCGGGCCGCGATCAAGCCGCTCGGCACGCGCCCGGCGCGGCCCAAGCGCGAGCCGCCCTACAACCGCAGCTTCCCCTGTTACAAGAACAAGCTGCCGAACGTGGCGTCGGCGCGGACGGGGCCGGGCGAATGAGGCAGGCCATCCGCAAGCAGCTCCGGAACTTCGTCGCGGTCGCGGCACTGATGCTGATCGCGCTGTTCGTGACCGGCTACATCCTCGCCAACCAGCGCTTCGACCTGCCCGGCTGGGTCCCGCTCGTCGGCAAGGACTACTACACGATCAAGGCCGACTTCAACACCGGCCAGGCCGTGGTCCCGGGCCAGGGTCAGACGGTCGACGTGGCCGGCGTGCCGGTGGGGCAGATCGGCGGCGTCGAGCTGAAGAACGGCGTGGCCCAGATCACGCTCGAGATCAAGAAGAAGTACGCGCCCGTCTATCGCGACGCCACGATGCTGCTGCGGCCCAAGACCGGGCTCAAGGACATGATCGTGGAGATGGACCCGGGCAACGCGAGCGCGGGGAAGGTTCCCGAGGGCGGGACGATCCCGGTGGGCAACACCGCGCCCGACGTCAACCCCGACGAGATCCTCGCGAACCTCGACGCCGACACGCGCACGTACCTGGCGATCCTGCTGAACGCGGGCGGCCAGGCCTTCTCGCACGGTGCCTACGTCGCCGACCTGCGCGAGACGTTCAAGCGCTTCGAGCCCACCAACCGCTCGCTGGCGAAGATCACCGGCGAGCTGTCGACGCGCCGCCAGAACATCGCGCACGTCAACCACAACCTGCGGCTGCTCATGGAGGAGCTGGGCACGAAGGACAAGCAGATCGCATCGCTCGTCGACACCGCCAACGCCAACTTCCGCGCGCTGGCGCACCAGGACTCCAACATCCGCGCCTCGCTCCAGCTCCTGCCGGACACGCTGCGAACGGCGCAGACCACGCTCGGCAAGGCCGACAACCTCGCGCGCCACCTCGGTCCCACGCTCGAGCACCTGCGCCCCGCGGCCCGCGCGCTGGGCCCGTCGCTGCGCGCCACGCGACCGTTCCTGCGCGCCACCACGCCGATCATCAAGAACCACCTGCGGCCGTTCGCCCGCGTCGCGCGCCAGCCGGTCCGCGACCTCCGCCGCGCGGCGGCCGACCTCGGGCCGCTCACGCCCAAGCTCACCAACGTGTTCCGCGTCGTCAACTACGCGCTCAATGAGCTGGCGTACAACCCGCCCGGCGCGGAGGAGGGCTTCATCTTCTGGAACGCGTGGGTCAACCACGCCGCGTCGAGCATCTTCAGCACGCAGGACGCGCACGGGCCGATCCGCCGCGGCGTGGTGGTGGCGTCGTGCCAGAGCCTCCAGCTGCTCGAGCTGCTCGTCAAGAACAACGCCCAGCTCCGGGTCCTCAGCGACCTGCTGCGCGCACCGTCGTCGGCCGACGCGTGCCCGAGCCAGGTGCCGAGCGGCGGCGGGCCCAAGGTCAAGCCCAGGGTCGACGCCAAGACGAAGGCGAACGGCTGATGCAGAAGAACGCGCCGAGCATCGCCCGGATCCTCGCGATGGTGTTCTTCGCGCTGTCCTGCATCGGGATCCTGCTGTACCTCTGGCTCACCTTCGGCGGCGCGCTCCCGCTCCAGCCGAAGCAGTACCAGCTCTCGATCCGCTTCCCCGAGGCCACCACGCTGGCCGACGAGGCGGATGTGCGGATCTCGGGCGTGAAGGTCGGCCGGGTCACCGATCTCGTCCGCGACGGCAACACCACGAAGGCCACGCTCCAGATCGAGAAGCGGTTCGCACCGATCCACGCCGACTCGCACGCGGTCCTCCGGCAGAAGACGCTGCTGGGCGAGACCTATGTGGAGCTCACGCCGGGCACCCGCGGCGCGAGGACGCTGCGCGACGGGAGCACGCTGCCGTCCGGGCAGATCGCGGAGACGGTGCAGCTCGACGAGATTTTCCGGACCTTCGACAAGCCCACACGCGACGCGTTCAGAACCTGGATGGACCAGCAGGGCCGCGCCGTGCGCGGGCGCGGGGCCGATCTGAACGACGCGCTCGGCAACCTCACGCCGTTCGTGCACGACGCCGGCAAGGTCGTGGCGATCCTGCACCAGCAGAGCGCGGACACGCGCCGCCTCGTGCGCGACACGGGGGTCGTCTTCCAGGCGCTCACCGCCCGCGACGGCCAGCTCACGCAGCTCATCAGCAACTCCAACCGGGTCTTCGAGACCACCGCCGCGCGCAACCGCGAGCTCCAGGAGATCTTCACGATCTTCCCGACGTTCCTGAACGAGGCGCGCGCGACCACCGTGCGCACCACGACGTTCTCCCGCAACGCCAACCCGCTGATCACGCAGCTCCGGCCGGCGGCGCGGCAGCTCTCGCCGACCCTGATCCAGCTGCACGGGCTGGCGCCCGACCTGAAGGGCCTGTTCCGCGACCTGGGCCCGCTGATCACCGTGTCGCGCAAGGGCCTGCCGGCGCTCGAGGGCGTGCTGCGGGATGCCAAGCCGCTCCTCGCCCAGCTCGACCCGTTCCTGCGCAACGTCAACCCGATCCTCGACTGGATCGGGCTCTACAAGCACGAGACCGCGTCGTTCTTCGCGCTCGACGCGTCGGCCACGCAGGCGGTCGACTTCCCGCCCGGCGCGGCCAAGCCGATCCACTACCTGCGCACGTCCAACCCGTTCAACCCGGAGAACCTCGCGGTCTGGCCCCACCGGGTCGCCAGCAACCGCTCGAACCCGTACGTGGAGCCGCTCGGCTACAAGAACTTCCCGCTCAAGGTGTTCGGCACCTACCTCTGCACGACCAACCAGGTGCCGCCGCTCGCCAACCCCTCCGACATCCCGCCGATCATCAAGAACCAGCTCCCGGCGGACGTGCTCGACCTCGTGCAGCAGTTCGCCCTGTCGTCGGGCAACACGGCACCTCCGTGCGTCGAGCAGAAGCCGCTGGGTCGCTTCAAGGGCCAGACGGGCAAGTACCCGCACATCGTGCGGGCGCCCGCGAAGTAACTCGGTTG
>JAXDHW010000210.1:0-5022 GCA_034664365.1 Thermoleophilaceae bacterium | reverse complement strand
CGGCTCGCCGGCCTCGGCAGCGTGCGGCTGATCGGAGTCGACACGCCCGAGGTCTACGGCGGCACCGTCGAGTGCTTCGGCCCGGAGGCGTCGGCGTTCGCCAAGTCGCTGCTGCGGCGCGGGGCCGAGGTGCGCTACCGCGTGGGCACCGAGGCGCGCGACCGCTACGGCCGCCTCCTGGCCTACGTGTGGCTGCGCGACGGGCGGCTGTTCAACCGGATGCTGGTCGAGCGCGGCTACGCGGTCACGCTCACGATCCCGCCGAACGACCAGCTCGCCCCCCGCTTCGCGGCCGCGGAGCGGAGCGCCCGGGACGGGCACGCCGGGATGTGGCGGCGGCCCGGCTGCGCGCCCTAGCGCGCTGCGAACGCCCTATAGACTCGCGCCGCGATGACGGCGTCGCTACCGCAGGAGGTGCAGGCGGTCTTCGACCGCTTCATCACGACGGAGTACACGACGATCGACCGGCGGGGCCAGCCGATCACCTGGCCGGTCACGCCCTACCACCGCCGGGAGAAGGGCACCGTCGACGTGACGACAGGGCTCGGCTACCCGAAGAAGGCCGACGACGCCGCGGCCAACCCCAAGGTCGCGCTTCTCTTCTCGGATCCGACGGGGTCGGGCGTCGACGGCGCCCCGACCATCCTGGTCCAGGGCCCGGCCGACGTCGACGATCGCGACCTCGACCACAACCGCGAGCTCTACACGCGCGAGTCCGTGGAGAAGCTGCCCGCCACCAAGGACACGTCGCCGCCCAAGTTCATGCAGCGCTTCTTCGCGTGGTACTACACGCGCCTCTACGTGCACGTCAGGCCCGAGCGCGTGTACGTGTGGCGCGGCGGACCCGACGCCGAGCCCCAGCTGTTCGACGCGCGCATCGACGAGGTGCGCTCGGGCCACAGCGAGGAGCCGCCCGCGCCGCACCCGGCCCCTGGCGCACCCGAGCCGGTGTGGGACCGGCGCATCGACGAGCTCGGCCGCCGCTACGACACCGCGGTGCTCTCGCTGGTGGCCCCCGACGGCTTCCCGCTCGCCGGCCGCGTCGCCGTCGAGCCCGATCGCGGCGCGCGCCGGATCCGCCTCGGCGACCCGCCCGAGGGCATCCCGCTCGAGCCGGGTCTCGCCTGCCTGACCGCCCACGACCACGCTCCGGACTTCGCCTGGCAGCGCAACTTCCAGGTGCGCGGCGACCTCGTCGAGGACGGGGACGGCTGGTCACTCGTGCCGGCGAAGCTCGTCGGCGGCTTCGAGCTCCCGCCCGGGAGCACGATCGAGCGCACGCGGATGAACCTCGCGAAGATCAGACGGTTCCGGCGCATCGCGAAGCGCGAGCTTGCGAAGCGAGCCTCGGGCTAGCCGCCGCGAGATGCCCGACGCCCCGCGCCGCGTCCCGTGGGCGGCCATCGCGCTGGTCACCGTGGCCGCCGCCGCCCTCCGGATTCCGTTCCTCGGCAACCAAAGCCTCTGGTACGACGAGACGTTCACCCGCGCGATCGTCACGATGCCGTCGCTCGGCGACGTCTGGCACGGCGTGAAGGCGACCGAGGGTACGCCGCCGCTCTACTACCTCGTCACGTGGGCGTGGGCGAAGCTGTTCGGCGTCGGCTCGGACGCGGCGCTCCGCGCGACCGCCGGCATCGCCGGCGTGGCCGCCGCGCCCGCCGCCTTCGCGGCGCTGCGCCGCTTCACCGGCGGCCGGTCCGCCCTCGCGACGGCCGCGATCGTGGCCGCGAGCCCGATGCTCGTCTGGTACTCGCTCGACGCCCGCGCGTACTCGCTGCTCGTCCTGCTCGCGCTCGTCTCGATCTGGGCGCTCGCCCTGCTCCTGGAGGCGCCGAGCCGGCGACGCTGGATCGCCTGGGCGCTGGCCGCCGCAGCCGCGCTGTGGACGCACTACTTCGCCGCGTTCCTCGTCGTGGCCGAGGTCGCGGTGCTGCTGTGGCGGCTGCCCGCCGAGCGCGTCCGCACGATCGCCTGGAGCGCCCTGGTCGCGACCCTCGCCCTGCCGCTCCTGCCCGTGCTCTCCGCCCAGGGCGACACGCGCACCGACCACATCGGCTCGCTCGCCCTCGGTGACCGGCTGGAGCAGACGGGCCGCCAGCTCGCCATGGGCCCGAACGTCCCGCGTGCGTGGCTCGAGGGTCTCGGGATCCTCCTGATCGCCGGCGGCGCCCTCGCCGGGGTGGTCGCGACGCGCCGCGCGACGCGCCTGCGGGTGCCGCTGGCACTCGCGGCGATCGCGGTCGTGCTCCCGCTGCTGCTCTCGATCACCGACGTCGAGGACCGCCTCCTGGCGCGCAACATCCTGATCGCGTTCCCGGCCCTGGCCGCCCTGGCCGCGGTGGGACTCCTCCGGTTGCGCGGGATCCCGCTGGCGCTGTACCTGGCATTCGCGGTGGCGGCGATCCTCTGGGTGGAGGGCGACTGGCGCTACCAGAACGCGGACTGGCGCGGCGCCGCGGAGGCCCTGCCGGCGCGCGCCGGCGGCGCGCCCGTCGCGGCGTTCCCGGCGCTCGACAGGAGCATCGCCTCGATCTACCTCCACCGCCGCGGCGTGCCGGGCCCGATCCGCTCGGACCGCATCTGGCTCGTGGTGGCCCCGGCGCGGATCGACCGCCGCGACCTCACCCCGGTGCGCGTCGAGCCGAGCGTGCCGCCCGACTTCATCCGCACCGGCATCCGCCGCCACCACGGCTTCCAGCTGATCGAGCTGCGGCACCCGGGACCGGCGGCGTTCCTGCCACAGGCCTTCGGCCACGATCTGCTCGGCGATCCCCCGGCGTTGCTGGTGCGCTAGCGAACCGCGGCCGAGTCCGACCCCGTTATTGCCCGCCGTTCAGCGCGGTCTCGACCTCCGCCCGCGCCTGGGCGGAGTCCCGAAACTGGACGCCCACCATCCCGAGCGCCCGCGCGGCCTCCACGTTCACGTCGTTGTCGTCCACGAACACGCACTCCTCGGCCGAGAGCCCATCGCCGAGGCGCTCCAGCGTCAACTCGTAGATCGCCGGGTCCGGCTTGCGCATCCCCACGAACGCCGAGTCCACGATCACCTCGAAGATCTCGTCGATGTCCGGCAGCTTGGCCCGCCAGTGCGGCTCCCACTCGCGCACGTTGTTCGTGAGGAGCGCCATCCGCAGACCGCGCTCGCGCAGCTCGCGCATGAACGAGATCATCGGCTCGTTCGGCTTCAGGTGAGCGAAGTAGGTCTCCCGCAGCGACCCAAGGTGGACGTCGCCGTCGAGCTCGGCCTCGAGCATCGCGAGGAACTCGGCCTCGGTGATCGTCCCCTTCTCGAGCTCGAAGAGCGGGTGCTCGCCGGACTTCTCCGCCGCGCGGGCCATCGCCCGCCCGAGGTCCTCGAACCGCACCCCGGACTCGTCCTGGTACGCCATGAACGACTCGATCAGCGGGCTCGTGAGCACGCCGCCGAAGTCCGAGATCACCGCTCGGATCATGCGGCCTCCGCGGGGTCCTCCCGACCCGTGATCTCGTAGGCGCCGAGCCCGTCGCGACCCTCCATCCGCCAGGCGAAGATCGCGAGGTTCACCCGCAGCGTCTCGAGCGTGAGCGACAGCCCCGCGCGGACCGCCCCCGACGCCCGGCGCGGGAAGTCCTCGCCGGGGAGCCACAGCTCGAGCCCCGCGGTCCGCTGGCGGCCCTCACCGTCGTAGACCGTCGACAGCCGCGCCTTCTCGACGGTCACCGCCTCGCCGCCGCTGACCAGGTGCGCCGTGACGAGCTCCTGCCCGTGTCCGAGCGCGCCGCGCGGGCGCCGCGCCACCGCGAGCACGGCGTTCTCCTCGTCGAACACGGCGGCCACGGTGCGGAGCGCGTCGAGCTCGGCCCACGCCGGCGGGACGGTGGTCTCGCCGGCGGTCCCCAGGCAGGCGACCTCACCGCCGGCGGCGCGTCCGCTGACGCGGCACACCCACGCGGTAGTTCCACCGAGATCGAGCGCCGGCGTGCACGGCTCGAACCGAAGCTCCAGGTCATCGCCGCAGCTCGCGGTCCACGACTCGCCGTCGCGAGCGATCTCGGGAACGGCCTCGAGCGTCCGGGCGCGGTCGCCCTCGAACAGGGCCGCCACGCCGGAGCGCAGCGTCCCGTGGACCTCGCGCTCCGGATCGAAGAACGCGAGTGAGACGGCGGGCTCGGTCACCGCGGGAGACGGCGGGAGTCGGTATCGACCTCGCTGGCCGTGCCCTCCACGTCGTAGTCATCCCCAGCCGGCCGCCCCCGCGCGCGCCGGCCGCCCGGCCCGGCCACCGCCACCACCGTGCGCCGCTCGATCGCGCCGCGCGCGAGGCGGCGGAACACGCGCCGGCTCGGCGGGATCAGCAGGAGCAGCCCGATCACGTCCGTGATGAACCCCGGCGTGATCAGGAAGGCGCCGCCGAAGATCACGAGCACGCCGTCGATCACCTCGCCGTGCGGGACCCGCCCGGCCCGGATGGCCTCGTTGAAGCGCCGCCACACCGCGCGGCCCTGGGAGCGCAGCAGCCACGATCCGAGCAGCGAGTCGGCGGCCAGGAGCGCGATCGTGAGCGGCCAGCCGAGCACGTCGTCAGCCACCTTCAGGATCACGTACAGCTCCGCGAGGGGGACGACTATGAAGATGACGATCAGCGCCAGAAGGGGCACAACCGGAGGCTACTAACATGGCCGCATGCCCTCTGTGGACGACGTCAACGACGCCCTCGCCAACGTGATCGACCCGGAGCTGGGGCTCGACTTCGTGGAGCTGGGACTGATCTACGAGGTCGAGGTGAACGAGAGCGACGTACACGTGACCTTCACCCTCACCTCGCCGGGTTGCCCGATCGGACCTCAGGTCACCGACCAGATCAAGGAGTACGTGGGCGAGCTCGACGGGGTCGACGACGTCAACGCCACGATGACGTTCTCGCCGCCATGGACGCCGGACATGATGAGCGAGGACGCGAAATTCGCCCTCGGCTACTGACTCGCCGCGCCATCACGGCGCCGCGCGGGTTATAGGCGCCGTGCGCCGCATCCGGATCC
>JAXDHW010000156.1:0-3493 GCA_034664365.1 Thermoleophilaceae bacterium | reverse complement strand
AGGGCCTCGTCGGTGAACTCGATCTTCCCGGGCGTGAGCCCGTTGCGCTCGATCTGGCGCGGCACGAGGTAGCGCTTGGCGATCTCGAGCTTCTCCTCCTCGGTGTAGCCGGCGAGCTGGATGACCTCCATCCGGTCGCGCAGCGGCGCCGGGATCGGGTCGAGCCAGTTGGCCGTCGTGATGAAGAAGACCCGCGAGAGGTCGAACGAGAGGTCGAGGTAGTGGTCGCGGAAGGCGGTGTTCTGCTCGGGGTCGAGCACCTCGAGCATCGCGCTGGCGGGGTCGCCGCGGAAGTCGGCGCCCATCTTGTCGATCTCGTCGATCATCAGCACCGGGTTGTTCACGCCGGCGTCGCGGAGCGCGCGCACGATCGTCCCGGGGATCGAACCGATGTAGGTCCGGCGGTGGCCGCGGATCTCGGACTCGTCGCGCACGCCGCCCACGGAGATCCGCTCGAACTCGCGGCCCATCGCCGCGGCGATCGAGCGGCCGAGCGAGGTCTTGCCGACGCCGGGCGGTCCGACGAAGCAGAGGATCCCCGAGCGCGCATCAGGCTTGAGCTTGCGCACCGCCAGGAACTCGAGGATGCGGTCCTTGACCAGCTCGATGTCGTAGTGGTCGCGGTCGAGCTGCCTGCGCGCCGCCTTCAGGTCGAGCTTGTCCTCGGTCGACTGCGACCAGGGCAGCTCGAGGATCCACTCGAGGTAGGTGCGGATCACGCCGTGCTCGGCCGACTGCGGCGGCAGCCGCTCGAAGCGCTGGAGCTCGCGCTCGGCCTGCGTGCGGGCGTGCTCCGGCAGCTCGGCCTCCTCGAGCCGCTCGCGCAGCTCGTTCGCCTCCGCGGCCTGCTCGTCCGTCTCGCCGAGCTCCTCCTGGATCGCCTTCAGCTGCTGGCGCAGGAAGTACTCGCGCTGGCCCTTCTCCATCTCGGACTGGACCTGGGACTGGATCCGCGAGCCGATCGAGATCAGCTCGGCCTCGCGCGCGAGAAGCTCGGACAGCTTCAGCAGCCGCTTGCCGACATCGACCTCCTCGAGCAGGGCCTGGCGCTCCTCGGTCTTGATCCGCAGCGCGCCGGCGATCATGTAGGAGAGCTCGGAGGGGTCCTCCACGTTCGCGACCGCGATGAGCAGCTCCTCGGGCAGGTACGGGACCTGCTCCACGATCTGCGAGAAGGTGTCGCGCACGTTGCGGGTGAGCCCCTCGGCCTCGGGCGTGTCGGCCGCCACGTCGGGCTGCTCCTCGATCCGCGCGACGATGTACGGATCGGTGGCGACGTATTCGTTGACGCGGATGCGCGCGCCGCCCTGCACGAGGATCCGCAGCGAGCCGTCGGGCACCTTGAGCATGCGCGCCACCGTGCCGGCGACCCCGACTCGGTGGAGCTGGTCCGGCTCCGGCTCCTCGACGTCCGCCTCGCGCGACGCCACCATCGCCAGCATGCGCTCGCCGCCGAGCACGTCGTTGACGAGCTTGACCGAGCGCTCCTGGCCGACGGCGAGCGGAATCATCATCCCCGGGAACGGGACGGTCTCGCGCAGCGGGAGGACGGGGAGGCCGTCCGGCAACTTGGGGGGCGGGACCGGGCGCTCCTCGCCCGGCTGCCCGATCTCGATCATCGCTCCCCGTCGCGTTCGCGCGCGCGTATCGGGACCTGGCGCTTCTCGTCGTCGGGCGAGGCGAGCGGGATCTCCACGCGCAGGATCCCGTCGTCGTAGGTCGCGCTCGCATCGTCGGCGACCACCTCGGCACCGAGCTCGACCACGCGCCGGAACGGCCCGTGCGGGATCTCGATCTGCTGGTACAGGCGGCCCTCGGAATCCTGCGCCCGGCGCTCGCCCTGGATCACGAGCTGGCGGCCGCGGATCTCGAGCCCCACGTCGTCGACCCTCACGCCGGCCAGCTCGACCTTGACGATCGCCCGCGGCGGATTGCCGCAGTAGTAGACGTCGACGTGCGGCGAGAACTGCCGCCGGCCGGCGATCCCCTGGCGGTCGAACACATCGCCGAACAGCTCGTCGATCTCGCGGCGCATCCGGTCGAAGTTGGCGAAGAGGTCGCGCTCCGGGGGCATTGCCGGGAGGGTACCGCCGGCCGAACGGACGGGCTAGACGGTGTAGACCGCGCCCTCGCGGGCGATCTCGACGTGCCCGCCGAAGGCGTCCTCGGCCTCGGAGCGCGCCCACAGCGCGTCGAGCTCGTCCGAGATATGGGTGAGCACGAGTCGTCCCGCGCCCGCGGCCTTGCCGTGCTCGCCCGCCTCGCGCGGGGTCAGGTGGCCGCGCTGACCCGACCGCTCGGGCCGCGGCAGCGTGGCCTCGATCAGCAGCAGGTCCGCCTCGCGCGCGAACTCGACGAGGTCGACGGTGGGCCGGCTGTCGGCGCCGAACGCGAACGCGCCGCCGTTCGCCGACGACTCGACGCGGATCGCGAACGTCTCGAGGAAGTGCGGGACCGACTGGAAGCTGAACTGGAGCGGCCCCACGCTCGGCCGCGCGTCACCGCCGTACTCCTCGATCTGGAAGGCGTTCTCGATCAGGTCCTCGTTCCCCCACGCGCCGACCACTCGGCGGAACGTCTCGGTAGCGCCGTGCGGCGCGATCAGCCGCGGCCGCGCCGGCTCCTCGGTCCCCGGCCAGCGGTCCACGGGCACCGGCTGCTGGCGCGGCGCATACGTGAGCGCGTACGCGAACGGCACCAGGTCGAGGAAGTGGTCGGCGTGGAGATGCGAGATGACGACGGCGTCCACGCGCGTGTAGTCGCGGAAGCGGCGCAGCTTGGAGAAGACGCCGTTGCCGCAGTCCACGACGACGGTCGTGCCGTCCTCCTCGACGAGGTAGCCCGAACACGCACCACCGGCGTCCTGCCAGGACGGCGACTTGCCGAGAACCGTCAGCCGCATGAGGGCGCGAGTCTAGACCTGGGCCGCGCTCCGCGCGCGGTTTGCAGGGGTTACTGCGCCTGCGGGAACGCGTACACCGCGCGGGTGCGCTCGCTGCGGAAGACGAATGCGAGCTGGCGCTCGGGCTTCAGGCCGCGGTCGGCGGGGCGGTAGGTGGGGCACGGCTTGCCGAGGTCGAGCGCGCACAGGAAGTTCTTCCCGAAGAAGCAGTTTTCGCATGCGGGCGCCTTGGCTTTCGCCACCTTTTTCCTCCCCCAGAGGTTCGATCCTGCGAGTCCGAAGAGCGATGCTCATCCTGCACCACTTCGCCCCCCAGTGCCAGGGGCGTTGTCGCTATCAGGCGCTTTTTTGTCCGGGCCGGTTCTGAGCTCGGTCGGTGTTTGCGGGGTTGCTCCCGCCGCGCTAGGCAGGACGGACGTGCTCGGGCGTCACATCGCCCGGACTCGGGCAGCCCAGCAGGGCGAGCGCGAGCTTCGTCTCCTGCCGCAGCAGCTCCAGCACGTGGCCCGCGCCCTGCTCGCCGCGGGCCGCCAGGCCCCAGACGATCGGGCGGCCGATCAGCGTCGCGCTCGCCCCCAGCGCCAGGGCCTT
>JAXDHW010000242.1:0-6522 GCA_034664365.1 Thermoleophilaceae bacterium | reverse complement strand
TCGTCTGGCCGCGCTCCTCCCGGAAGTTGTCGAACGACTGCTGCTCCTGCGGCCCGCAGCTCGGCTGGTCGCACTGGAACGAGCCCGACGCCGGCACCCCGCCGTACACGTGGTAGCTCAGCGCGAGCCGCGGGAACGGGAGCTGCTCCACGATGCCGAGCGTGGTGGTCCCGCCGAAGTCGGTGAGGATCGGCGCCTCGTAGAAGACGATCTGGCGCGGCGCGACCTTCTGGATCTCCGGCACCACGCCGTCGGGGGGCGCCTGGGACGGCGGGACCGTGCCGCCGCACGACGCCGCGGCGTGCGCGGACCCGGCGTAGAAGCATGCGAGCTGGCGGTCGAACTCCGGCCCCGTCAGCGCGGTGGGCGCCGACGGCTCGTTGAACACGTCGTAGCCGATCACCGCCGGGTTCTCTGCGTAGTGCCGCGCCACGGCCTTCCACACCCGGATGAACTGTCCCTGGAGGTTGGCGGAGACGTCGTTCGACCAGAAGTGCGTCAGTGCCGAGTTCACCGCCGGATCGGTGTAGGCGCCCTGCCACGTGGCCGGCTCGTTGAACGGGAAGTCGTCGGTGCAGGTGGCCCACGCGGCCGCGCCCTCGGACATCCACGGCGTGTCGCTGCCCGGGTTGTCGAACGGACGTCCCCAGCCGTCCTGGTGCATGTCGACCAGCACTCGGATGTGCTCGCGCGCGAGGAGCTTGACGGTGCGGTCGACACGTCTCAGGTACGCGTCGACGTCCGCCTGCCGGTACGGGTCGGCGACACCGAGCGACGCGAACGGCGTGCCTGGCGTGTGCCGCGTGCAGTAGCGCGGGTCGTCCGCCTTCGCGCCCTTCGGGCCCGGCTCGAGGCCCGACCAGACGATCCCCAGGCGGACCACCGAGAAGCCGAGGCGCCGCAGCGTCGCCGCGTCGCGCGCCGTGAAGCGCCGGCCGGGGTCGGTCGCCGACGGCGACAGCGTGTAGTCGGGCTGCCCTCGGTCGCCGCCCGGGATGCAGGGGGTCCCAGGCGCCTTCGCCGGGCGGGTGTCAGACCCGCACTTTGGAACGAGGTTCGCGCCGTGCAGCTCCACCCGCCGTCCCTGCGCATCGCCGAAGAACGGGCCTCCGGGAGCGGTCAGGAACCCCTGCGCCGCATCCGCCGGCGCCGCGACCCACAGCGCGCCCACCGCGATGGCCGCCACCGCGAGCCTCCGGCGTAGCGCCACGTCCCCCACGGCGGAACCGTACCGCCGCCTCCCCGCGCGGGCTCCGGTCGCGGCGTCAGGCGTGACCGACGAGCACGCCGACCGCGGCGATGGCGATGCCGCTGAGCGTGACCTGCACCAGCGAGCGCGTCAGCGGGACGTTCAGGAAGCGTCTCCGGACCCAGGCGATCACCACGAGCTCGACCGCCACGACCGGGTATGCGACGGCCAGCGCCTGGTCGACGTCGCGGATGAGGAACGGGAGAGTGTGCGCGGCACCGCCCACGAACGTCGCGACGCCGGTGATCGAGCCGCGCGCCGCCGCGCTGCCGCGGCCGGTGAGCGACCCGTCGTCCGACAGCCCCTCCGACACGCCCATGCTGATGGCGGCGCCGAACGCGGTGGCGAGCCCGACGAGCAACGCCGTGCGCGAGCCTGCCAGGTAGGCGGCCGCGAAGATCGGGGCGAGGGTCGAGAGGGTGCCGTCGATCAGCCCGATCAGGCCCGGCTGCACCACGCGGAGCAGGCGCTCGCGGTCGGTCCCCGTGCGCCAGCCCGCGATGAGATTCCGAACCGCTGTCGTCATTCCTTCACTGTAACAAGTCTGTTAATGTTAGGTGCGCCTAAGGCTAAGGCCCAGCGCCACACCATGCCAGTCGCCACGGACACCCCCACCAACGACGCCGAGCTCATCGCGGCGCTCCGCGCGCGCGGGCAGCGCGTCACGCCCCAGCGCCTGATCCTCCACCGCGTGCTCCGCGAGCTCGACCGCCACGCCAGCGCCGAGGAGCTCCTGCGCTCGGCCGAGGAGCGCCTCCCCAACCTCTCGCTGCCCACGGTCTACGCCACGCTCGAGCTGTTGGAGGAGCTCGGCGTGGTCCGCCGCCTGGCCACCGGCTCGGGGGCCGTGCTGTGGGACCCGCGGCCCGAGGAGCACCAGCACTTCGCGTGCCGGTCGTGCGGGCGCGTGCTGGACCTCGACGTCCCCGTCCGCGCTCGCTCGGCGATCGACGCCGCGCGCGCGGCGGGCCACGCGCCGGAGACCACCCAGGTGCTGGTCGTGGGCCTGTGCGACGCGTGCGCCGCGGACGCGTGACGGCCATCCCCGATCTGCGGATCCGGCCCGCCGCGACGGGCGACGCCCCGCTGATCCTCGCCCTGATTCGCGAGCTGGCCGAGTTCGAGCGCCTCGCCGACCAGGTGGTCGGCACCGAGGCGGACATCGAGCGCCACCTCTTCGGGGAGCGACCGGCGGCCGAGGCGGTGGTGGCCGAGCTGGACGGCGAGCCAGCCGGCTTCGCGCTGTTCTTCACCACGTTCTCGACCTTCCTCAGCCAACCGGGGATGTGGCTGGAGGACGTCTTCGTGCGCCCGGAGCACCGCCGTGCCGGGGTCGGTCGCGCTCTGCTCGAGCACCTGGCCGCCCTCGCGGTCGAGCGCGGCTGCGGCCGGATGGAGTGGTCGGCGCTCGACTGGAACGAGCCGGCGCTTGCGTTCTACCGCGAGCTCGGCGCCCGGCCGCTCCAGGACTGGATCGTCCACCGCCTCGACGGCGGGGCGCTCAGGAGCCTGGGCGCGGCGGCCGGTGGACCAGCTCCAGCTTGATCCCGTCCGGGTCGTAGAAGAAGACTGCGTAGTACCCGGGCGTGTAGCCGTACTCCTCCGGGCCACTCTCGATCGTGGCGCCCGCGGCCCGCAGCCAGCGGGCCCGCTCGTCGACCCGGGCGCGCGACTCGGCGGCGAAGGCCAGATGGTGGAGCCCGATCCCGTAGCGCTCGTACGGGACCTCGTGCGCGTCGGACTGGACCTCGCGCAGGCTGACCGAGCCCATCCCGCCCTGGCGGCCGACGTAGACCACGCGCTCGCCGCGCTCACCCTCGATCTCGCTGGTCCGCACGTAGCCGAGTGGCTCGAGCAGCTCGCGGTAGAAGGCGAGGCTGCGCTCGAGGTCCGTCACCACCAGATCCAGATGGTCGATCGCCTCCATCTTGCCCGGATCGTAATCTGGTCCGCCTCAACCAAGAGGAGAAACAGTGCACACGAAACCCCGCCAGAAGCTGAAGCTCACCGTTGGCGCCCTGTGCGCCGCCGCCGTGCTGGTGGCGGGCTGCGGTGGCAACGACTACAAGGACAGCGTCAAGAGCGCCGCCCAGGACTTCAAGAAGTCGGTCCAGGGCACGAGCGCGGAGATCCGCGGCGCCACGAGCAAGCAGGAGTACGCGGCCGGCGTCACCAAGTTCCAGGCCGCCATCAAGCAGTTCAACGACCGGGTCTCGAAGCTCAATCCGCCGTCCGGCGCGAAGGCCGCCCAGGACCGGCTGATCAGCGTGCTCAACACGTTCTCAGCGGATCTCGAGACGATCAAGAACGCCGTCAACAAGGGCGACATCGAGAAGGTCCGCCAGCTGCAGGCCAAGTTCGCGGCCGACGTGAACGAGGTGCAGTCGGCTGGCAAGGAGCTCGAGAACAAGGCGGGCTGAGCCGGCGGCTCTGGCCATCTGTCTTAGGCCCGCCCGGCCCACCTAAGCGGGGCTCGGACCCGGGCCGATGGCCGTCGCATGCCCTCCTCCGCTCGACGCTGCGCGTTTCTCGTCGTCCTGATCGCCCTCCTGGTGGCCCCGGCCGCCGCGCGTGCGACCACGGCCCAGGGTGGTGCCGCGCCGCCGTCCTCGTCCACGCCGACCGGCGCCGTCTCGACCCCGACCGGCGGAGTCTCGCCGGACAAGCCGGCCGACCAGCCCAAGAAGAAGAAAAAGAAGAAGAAGAAGGGCCACAAGCCGCCCACGCAGCCGTCCCCGGACGGCCCCGGCGCCGCGGACATCCCGCCGGCCTATCTGAGCATCTACAAGGCGGCGGCCGCGAAGGAGGGCTTCAGCTGGCGCATCATCGCCGCGATCGGCAAGAACGAGTCCGACCATGGCCGCTCGACGATGCCGGGAATCCTCTCCGGCGTGAACTTCGCGGGCTGCTGTGGCGGTCCGATGCAGATGTGCATCAAGGACAGCTGCGGCAAGACCTGGCAGGCCTACGCGGTCGACGGCGACGGCGACGGGGTCATGTCCGTCTACGACCCGGCCGACGCGATCTTCGCGGCCGCCTCGCTCGTGGGCGACCTGAAGAACATCTTCGGCAACCACCCCGGCCTCATCCTCGCGGCGTACAACGCGGGGCCCGGGAACGTCATGCGCTACGACGGCGTGCCGCCCTTCCCCGAGACCGAGGCTTACGTGAAGCACGGTCTCGCGTACATGGGCACCCTGAAGTAGCGGTCCCTCGCGGCCGGCAGGGCGCGGCTAGCCTTCCGCGCGGCCTCGGCCGCCGCGGATGAACGAGCCCACCCTCAGACAGCGCCTCCGGTACGCGTTCGACAACACGATGGCGCGGGGCACCTCCGCGCTCGTGTTCTGGCTCGTCGTGGCCACCGCGATCCTGATCGCGTTCTTCTCCGCGATCGTGCTGATCGGCCGTCTCGCGCCGGGCGACGGCCGCTCCGGCGTGGTCGGGCAGCTCTTCAAGAGCCTCCTCCACGCGATGGACCCGGGGACGGTCGCGGGCGACAACGGCAGGTGGCCGTTCCTGCTCGTGATGCTGCTCCTCACGATCGGCGGCCTGCTGATCGTCAGCGCTCTGATCGGCGTGCTGGCCACCGGGCTCGACCGGAAGCTCGAGGACCTGCGGAAGGGCCGCTCGATGGTGCTCGAGCGCGACCACACGCTGATCCTCGGGTGGTCGGAGACGATCTTCACGATCCTCACCGAGCTCGAGGTGGCCAACGCGAGCGAGAAGGACCCGTCGGTGGTGATCCTGGCCGACCGCGACCGCGTGGAGATGGAGGACGCGATCCGGGCCAAGCTCGACGGCGGCGGGTCGACCAGGATCGTGTGCCGCAGCGGGAGTCCGGTGGACCTGCGCGACCTCCAGGTCGCGCGGCCGCAGACCGCCCGCTCGGTGATCGTGCTCTCGCCCGAGGACGATCCGGACCCGGACGCCCAGGTCATCAAGACCGTGCTCGCGCTAACCCGCAGTCCCGGCCGCCGCGAGGAGCCGTACCGCATCGTGGCCGAGATCCACGACCCGGCGAACCTCGAGGCGGCCCGCCTGGTGGGCGGCGACGAGGCGGTGCTCGTCGACAAGCGGGAGACGATCAGCCGCCTGCTCGTGCAGTCCTCGCGGCAGTCGGGCGCCTCGGTCGTCTACAACGAGCTGCTCGACTTCGAGGGCGACGAGGTCTACTTCCGGGCCGACCCGGCGCTGGTCGGCAAGCGCTTCGGCGACGCGCTGTTCGCCTACGACGACTGCTCGGTCATCGGTCTCCGAAGCGATGGCTCGGTGCTGCTCAACCCGCATCCCGAGATCCCGATCGACGAGGGGACGGAGCTCGTCGCAATCGCCGAGGACGACGCACGCCTGGCCAACGCCGTGCCGTTCTCAGGTGAGATCGACGAGGGCGCGATCGTGGCGCGCGTCTCCGCCGAGAACGGCCCGGCGCGCGTCCTGATCCTCGGCTGGAACAGCCGGACGCCGTCGGTGATCAGCGAGTTCGACAAGTACCTGGCGCCGGGCTCCGCGATCAGGGTGGTGGCCGACTGGCCGGCGGCCCGCGAGGCGATCGAGCGCGAGATCGGGGAGCTGCGAAACGCCGAGCTCGGCTTCCAGCTGGGGAGCACCACCGACAGGCGCACGCTCGACTCGCTCGACGTCGGGAGCTACGACCACGTGGTGGTCATGTGCTACTCGGAGCAGCTCGACCACCAGCGCGCCGACGCGCGCACGCTCGTCACGCTCCTCCACCTGCGCGACATCGTCGGCAGCAGCGGCGCACAGCTCACGATCACGAGCGAGATGCTCGACGACCGCAATCGCGAGCTCGCGCAGGTCACGAAGGTGGACGACGTGATCGTGAGCGACCGCGTCCTCAGCCTCATGCTGACCCAGCTCTCGGAGAACGAGAACCTGGCCGCGGTGTTCGCCGAGCTCTTCGCCGCGGAGGGCTCGGAGGTCTACCTGCGCCCGGCCGGCGACTACGTGGAGCTCGGCCGCGACCTGAGCTTCGCCACGGTGGTCGAGGCGGCCCGCCGGCGCGGCGAGGTGGCCCTCGGCTACCGCGTGAAGGAGGGCGAGGCCGACCCGAGCCCCGCCGGCTTCCAAATCAACCCTCCGAAGTCGGCGAGCGTCGCATTCGACGAGGACGATCGGGTGATCGTGCTGGCCGAGGACTGAGCCTGCGCGCGGCGAAGACTGAGCTACCCTCCAGCGCGCGCCCACTTAGCTCAGCTGGTAGAGCACTTCCATGGTAAGGAAGGGGTCGACGGTTCGAGTCCGTCAGTGGGCTT
>JAXDHW010000239.1:0-8253 GCA_034664365.1 Thermoleophilaceae bacterium | reverse complement strand
GTGTGGCGGAGCGAGATCACGACCCGGTCGCCGCGCCGCTCGATCGAGTTCAGGTGGACGATGTCGTAGGCCTCATGCCCGCCGTCGACCTGGACCGGCTCGCGCAGCAGCTTCGGGAACCACCGCGCGCTCTCGGCGAGCGCGACGTGGTCGCGCGTGCTCCACGACCAGACCAGGTCCCCGGCGGGGTCGAGCTCCTGAACCTCGCCGTCGAGCACCGTCGCGTCGGGCGGGCCGCCCCAGGGACTGAGGTCGACGCCCGCGCGCGGGCGGTAGGCCACGAGCAGCGCCGACCCGTCCGGCAGCACGCGCAGCTCGTGCGGGTTGGACTGGATGCCGACCGTGTTGTAGGTGCGCACGAGCGTCCCGTCGAGCGCGTGCTCCTCGAAGAAGCCGGATGGGTCGCGCGCGAACACCCAGCGCGTCCACGCGAGGTTGCCGTCGGGCAGCAGCTGCGCGTTGAACGGCGGCGGGTCGCCCTTCATCCACCAGACCGGCGCGCCGTGACGGTCGAACACGATCACGTAGCGGGGACGGTGGTCGTTCCGGCTCGGCGTGACCACGTAGTACGCGGCCTCGCGCTCGCCGCGGATGGCGGTCCGCCAGCCGGGGAAGTCCTGGGGCACGCACCGGATCGCGTACGTCCGGCCGCGGCCGTGCGAGGTGAAGCGGAGCCGGACGGCGCGCCCCGGCACGAGCTTCACGGCCGCGTCGAACGCCTCGGCGTGCGACTTGCCCGCGCCGACCGCCACGCGCGTGCCCGCCGGCGGCGTGACCGCGAGCCGCACGCGGTCGTGGCCCGCGCAGCGGACGGCGTAGTCGGGCGTGCCCGCGCGAAATGCCGGCTTGAGCCCGGGGTCGGCGCGCACCGCGGGCGTTCTGGCGCCGACCGGCGCCGCTGCCGCCAGAGCGCCGACCGCGCAGACGGCCGCTCCGATGAGGCGCGCGCGGCTCAGGGCGTGCTCAGACGCGGCGGAGCGGTGCCCTTCATCTGCCGCCAGGTGGCGGCGGCCGCGATCCGCGGATCGGTGGCATCCGGCTCGGTGAACGAGTAGATGCCGTGCTTCGGATCGGACTTCGCCCGGGAGCCGGGGAGCGGGACGAACGGGTTGAGCGCCACTCCCGAGCCGTCGGCGGTGAAGGGGGTCATGTCGGGGTTGGCGGTGAAGAACTCGTCGAGCGGGCGACTGGTGGCGGCGTAGTCGGTGAGCGGCGGGAGGCCGAGGAGCCGGTCGATCGCGCCGACGGCGGAGGTGAGGTCGTAGTGCGTACTCGTGATGAGCCCCCGCTGGATCCACGGGCTGGCCACCGCCACGAACCCACGGTATGCGCTCACGTGGTCGCCGGTCCCCTGCGGGTCGTCGTCGAGCACGATCACGACGGTCGAGCCCCAGTCGGGGCTGTGCGACACGGCGTCGATGAGCTTGCCCGTGGCGTAGTCGTTGTCGGCCACCTGCGCCTCGATGGTGGGGTAGCCCGGCTGGTCCACGACCGTTGTGTGGTCCTCGCCGAGGTACACGTACTCGTAGTCGGGCAGCGAGCAGTTCACGCCGTAGGCCTGCGCCAGCTCGCCGGTGCAGTGGTGGGCCTCGAACTGGCCGAACTCCGTCTCCCAACCGGCCTCGCGCCGGGTGTCCGGGATGTGGAGGTCGTAGTTCGGGAACACCGACTGGTCCGCCTGGAGCTCCTCGGGCAGGAGCTTGGCCTGCTGGACCGTCTCCTGGTTGTAGGTCCGCACGCTCAACCCCGCACGCCATATCTGCTCCGAGAGCGTCCCGCTGAGCGGGTAGTTCTCCGCGTCGCTCCAGGAGTCGCTGATGTGGGTCGTGTGCGCGCCGGTCGCTGCGGCCTGCGTGTGCTCGTAGTAGTCGCTCACCGCTCCGGCGTCCTCCCACATGTGCCCCACGGTGCTGGCGAACCCCTGGTAGTAGAAGCTCTGGGCCTCCACGAACTGCCGCTCGAGGGCATGCAGGTTGGGCGTGACGGGCTGGCCGAACACCGCGAGCGACGTGCCCGGCCCCGGGTGGAGGTCGCCGAGGTCGGCGTCGTAGGTCTTGTTCTCCCGAGTCACGTAGATCACGTGCTGGATCGGCCCGGCACGCCCCGCGACGATCGGGTTGGCGGCGGCGCCCGCCGGGATCCGCGTCTGGAGGTAGCGGCGTACGTCCGCCGTGTAGCGGGCGAGCGTCGCGGAGTCGGGCACGCGGATCGTCTCGAGCGTGCCCACCGTGCCGTAGGCGCCGTCGGGCACCACCGCGGCCGGGTCGGGCTCCTGGTACGGCGCCGTGGCGGCGGCGCTGTGCCCGAGCCCGCGAGCGCTGACCACGTGCAGCGTCTTGCCGTCAGGGCTGAGCGCGAGCCCCGTCGGGTACCAACCGGTCGGGATCAGACCGGCGAGGCGCCAGCGCTTCTCCGGGACGGGGCGGCCGCCCGGCGGGGGCGTGCCGTGTCCGCCATGTCGGCGGCGGCAGCGCCGGCGCGGCGGCGTCCCCACGTTCGCGTCGCGCCGCCGCCGCGCACGGTGGCCGCGGAGACGGTCGTCGCGGATGCGGCAGCGCCGGCGGCGCGCCGCGGTCACCCGGGCGGCCTTCGCGTCCAGCCGCAGCACGCCGACCGCGTCGTCTCCGCCGAGGCTCACGTACGCCGTCTTGCCGTCCTTCGCGACCACCACGTCGTTCGGCGCGTCGCTGCGGCGCCCGACGAGCGCGAGGTCGGCGAAGCGGCTCCCCCTGCGGGCCGGGTCGACGACGGCGAGCGTCGCGTCGTTGGAGTCCGTCGCGAGGACCGTGTCCCCCGCCACCGCGACTCCGGTCGGATGCTGGCCGGCCACGATGCAGGTCCCGTGCGTGGCGTCCACCGGGATGGCCGATACGCAGCTGCCGCGCCAGTTGCTGGCGAACAGCGTCCGGCCGTCGCCGCTGAGCGCAAGCCGGTCGGGCGACGGTGCCGTGGCCTTGCCGTGTCCGGCCGTGCCGGTGAGCGGTATGCGCTCGACCGCGTCGGCGGTCGGCTCGGCGGCCCACAGCGTCCGGCCGTCGCGCGCGAGCTCGACATCCGACACGAAGGCAGCCGCCGGGAGATCCGCGTCCTGCGACAGCGACCCGTCGCCGGCCACGGTGAAGACGTGCACGTTGTTCGCGGCGCCACCGGCCACGTACGCGTGCTTGCCGGCGCGGTCGTAGGTGACGCCCTGGAACGCGTCGTCCACGTTGAGCGTCTGCCGGACCGCGCCGGTCGCCGCGTCGATCACCATCACGGCCACTCCGCCGCTCGTGCCCTCCGGGACGCCGCCCTGGATCGCCGGTCCGGCGATCGCCAGGACGGTGGAGCCGTCCGGAGACACCGCGGCCCCGGTGGGGAACGATCGGAGAGCCGTGATCCGGCCCACGGGGGCGGCGGGGCGCCCGGTCGGGAGCAACGGCACCGCTCCGCTCGCGGCCGCCGCCGCGTGGAGCAGCAGCCCCACGAGCGCACACACGAGTGCGACCGAAAGCATGCGATGACCCCTGCCCCTCACAGCACCGCGTGAGGCTACGCGGACGGCGGCCGGCACGCGTCGCTCAGGGCGCCATCGCGTCCATGCCGCGCCGCAGTGCCCCGCGCGAGAGCTCCCCGCGGAGCACGGGCACGGCGCGGTACGAGGACCACTCCGGATCGGCGAAGTGCAGCTCGAACACAGGCGTGCCGTCCGGCCGCTGCTCGGTGACCCACGGGATGTGACCCCACCCGATGACCCAGTTGCCGCCGGGCAGCACGCGCGCGCTGCCGCAGCAGATCGAGTCGCGCGCGGGGGGGAAGCGGATGTCCCTGACGAGCGTGGCCGTGCGCTTCCTGCGGTCGATCCTGAACTCGAGCGCGCGCGGCGGGCGGCTGCGGAGCGAGCCGTTGTCGTAGAGCGTCACGACCCTGCCGCCGTCGCGCACTCGCGCGTCGTGGTTGCCCCCGAAGTTCCGCGGGTCGAGCCCGCCCCTGATCTTCAGGCTCTTCGACGTGTGACGCCCGCCGAGCTTCCACAGCACCTTCCCGCTCGGGCGGTCGATCTCGTAGACCGCGTCCTCGTGGCGGGCGGAGAACACGAGCTTCGACCCGAACGGCTCGACCGAGTTCATGTGCACCAGGTCATACGACGGGCGCCCGTCCGGCAGGGGAATCGGCTTGTTCTTGTGGATCACCACGTCGAGCCAGCGGCCGCTCTCGGAGACGGCCAGGTGCTTCTTCGTGCTCCAGTGCCACAGCAGGTGGCCGTCGCGGTCGACCTGCTGGATCTCGCCGTCGAGCACGATCGCGTCGGAGGGTCCGCCCCAGCGGCTCAGGTCCACGTGCTCGCGCGGCCGGTACGTGATCAGGTAAGCGCTGCCGTCGGGCTGCACCTGGAGGTCGTGCTGATTGGTGATCCAGCCGACCGTCCTGTAGCTCCCACGCCGCCGGCCGGCGAGCGAGAACACCTCGAATGCCCCGGCACCCGTGGTGTTCGCGGCAAACGGCGCCCAGGCCAGGTCGCCGTCGGGCAGCAGGTGCACGTCGAACGGCGCCGGCTTCCTGCGAATCCACCACACGGGCACGCCGTGCGAGTCCACGATCGTCACGTAGCGAGGGTCGTACTTGAAGTTGTTGGGCGTGAGCATGTACCAGCCGGCCTGGCGCTTGCCGCGGAGCGTGACCGTCCAGCGCGGGAAGTCGCTCGGCAGGCAGCGCACGCCGTACGTGCGCGTGCGGTCGCCGGAGAGGAAGCGAAGCGTGGTGCCCTCGCCGGGCGCCAGCGGCAGCGACACCTCGAAGTGCCCCTTCCGCGCCGCCCCGTCCCCGACCGCGACACGCGTCCCGTGCGGCGGGTCGATCGTCAGGTGGAGCTTGCGCGACGCCGCGCAGCGCACCGTGTAGTCGGGGGTGCTCTGCCGGAAGGCCGGGTTGAGCTTCGGCTGCGCTCGCACCGCCGGGCCGGCCGCGGCGACGCCGGGCACGGCCAGGACCGCGGCGCAGGCGACCGCAGCGCACGCCGCAAGGGCGCGCACCGTCACCCGCCGGCGGCTCACGCCGGGGTGGTGCCGCCGCCCTGCGAGGGCCTGCGCGAGATCGGGATGACGACGCGCGGCCCCCGCGCGTCGCGCGCGGGGATCAGGGCGCTGCCCGGCGGCTGGTACGGGACGAGCTCTGCCCTGAACGAGCGCTTGATCCGCTCGATCTCGTCGCGCAGCTCCCTCTCGGCGCGCTCGGCCTGGCGGCGCAGGGTCTCCATCCGGCTGCGCATCCGGTCGAGCTCGGACTCGAGCTCGAAGACCTTCTCGACGCCGGCCAGGTTCATGCCCATCTCGTTGGTGAGCTCCTGGATCCGGCGCAGCCGGTCGACGTCCTGCTGCGAGTAGAGCCGGGTGTTGCCGGCGGAGCGCCTGGGCTCGATGAGTCCGCGCGACTCATAGATGCGGAGGGTCTGGGGGTGCATTCCGGCGAGCTCGGCGGCCACGGAGATCATGTAAACCCCGCGGCGCGGGCTGGGTGCGCTCCCGCGGGGGGACCTGGCACCGCGACGGTTGCCGTCGCCGGCCATCACGCCTCCTTGCCCGCGAACAGCCGCTCGCGCGGGTTGCCGTCCATCACCTGGGCGAGGTCGTCGACCGCGCGCTTCTGCTCGCGGCTCAGCGACCGCGGGACGTCGATCGACAGGCGGTAGTGGATGTCGCCGCGGCCCTTGCCGCCCAGGCGCGGGGGTCCCTCGCCGCGCAGGCGCTGGACGGTGCCGTGCTGCGTACCCGCCGGCACGCGGATGCGCTTGGAGCCGCTGAGCGTGGGCACCTCCACCGTGGCGCCGCGGATCGCCTCGACGATCGTGATCGGGACGTCCACCTCGAGGTTGTCGCCGCGCCGCCGGAAGATCGGCGAGTCGCTGACACGGGTGACCGCGTAGAGGTCCCCGGGCGGGCCGCCGCGCCGGCCCGGCTCGCCCTTGCCGGCAAGCCGGACGCGGCTGCCGTCGCGGACGCCCGCGGGGATGTTGACCTTGTAGCGCTTGACCTGGCGGGTCTGCCCGGAGCCCTTGCAGGTGGGGCAGGGGTCCTTGATCTCGGTGCCGGTGCCGCCGCACTTCGAGCACGGCTGGGAGATCGAGAACAGGCCCTGGCCCTCGGACTCGATGCCGCGGCCGTTGCAGCGCGAGCAGACGGTGGGCTGGGTGCCGGGCTTGGCCCCCGTGCCGTGGCAGGTGGGGCACGGCGCCGACAGCGGCACGGTGACGGGCACCTGCGCGCCCTCCATCGCCTGGTCGAACGAGATGTGCACCTCGGTCTCGAGGTCGCGGCCGCGCTCAGGCCGGTTGGCCGACCGTCCGCCGGCGGTGCCGCCCGAGCCGAAGAGGTCGGACAGGATGTCGCCGAAGCCACCGAATCCGCCGCCACCACCGCCCGAGTTGCGGAACGAGCCGGGGTCGAAGCCACCGAAGATCCCGCCGCCCGAGTCGTACTGCTTGCGCTTCTCGGGGTCGGACAGGATCTCGTTGGCCTGCTGGACCTCCTTGAACCGCTCCTCCGCGGCGTTGTCGCCCGGGTTGCGGTCGGGGTGGTACTGGCGCGCGAGCTTGCGGTACGCCTTCTTGATGTCCTCGGCGGTGGCCTTCTTGTCGACCCCGAGCACCTTGTATGGATCCTTGACCGCGGGCATGGCTTCTCACGCAGAGACGACCACGCGGGCCGGTCGGACCACGGTGTCGCCGATCCGGTAGCCCTTCTCGACCACGTCGACGACCACGCCCGGCTCGGTGCCGTCGGCGGGCCGGGTCGAGAGCGCCTCGTGCACGGTCGGGTCGAACTGCTCGCCGATCGGCTCGACCGGCACGACCCCGTTGCGGGCGAGCACGCCCTGGAGGTCGGTGAGCACGAGGCGCACGCCCTCCGCGAGGCTCGACTCGTCGCCCGCCGAGTCGAGCGCGCGCTCGAGGTTGTCGACCACGGGCAGGAGCTCACGGACGAGCCCGATCCGCGCGCGCTCACCCGCGGCCGCCACGTCCTTGGCCGTGCGCTTGCGGTAGTTCTCGAAGTCGGCCTGCGTGCGGCGGGCCAGCTCGAGGTACTCGTCGCGCTCGGCCTGCGCCTTGGTCAGCGGGTCGGGCGCGGACTGCTCTTCGGCCGCAGCGGCGGCCTCGGGCTGCTGCTCCTGCTCGTCGCGTTGCGGCGCGGGCGCGGCGGTCTCATCCGCCGCGCCCTTGCCGTCGTGTTCGCGGAGCTCGGCGCGGACAGCCCCCTCGTTGGGAGTCGGCCGGGTCACGACGAGCGACCCTCGCCGTCCACGACCTCGGCGTCCACGACCTCGCCGTCATCCGTCGAGGACGCGTCGCCGTCGCCGGCGGCGCCATTGCCGCTCGCCTCCTGCTGTGCCTGGGCGGCGGCCGCGTACATCTGCTCCGACACGGCGTGGAACGCCTCCTGGAGCGCCTGCGTCTTGGCCTGGAGCTCCGCCACGTCCTCGGACTCGAGCGACTCGCGCACTTCCTTGATCGCGGCCTGGATCGACTCCTTCGAGGACTCGTCCACCGAGTCACCGAGCTCGGTGAGCTGGCGCTCGGCCTGGTAGGCCGCGTTCTCGGCGTTGTTGCGCGCCTCCACCAGCTCGCGCTGGCGGCGGTCGTCGTCGGCGTGCGCCTCGGCGTCCTTGACCATGCGCTCGACCTCGTCCTCGGCGAGGCCGGAGCCCGACTTGATCTCGATCTTCTGCTCCTTGCCGGTGCCGAGGTCCTTCGCCGACACGTTGAGGATGCCGTTCGCGTCGATGTCGAACGTGACCTCGATCTGCGGCATGCCGCGCGGCGCCGGTGGGATCCCGGTGAGCTGGAACTTGCCGAGCGACTTGTTGTTCTGGGCCATCTCGCGCTCGCCCTGGAGCACGTGGACCTCGACGCTCGGCTGGTTGTCCTCGGCGGTCGAGAAGACCTCCGACTTGCGGGTCGGGATCGTGGTGTTGCGCTCGATGAGCTTGGTCATCACGCCGCCCTTGGTCTCGATCCCCAGCGTGAGCGGGGTGACGTCGAGCAGCAGGACGTCCTTCACGTCACCGGCGAGCACACCGGCCTGGATGGCGGCGCCCACGGCCACGACCTCGTCCGGGTTGACGCCCCGGTGCGGGTCCTTGCCGGTGAGCTCCTTGACCTTCTCCTGGACCGCCGGCATGCGGGTCATGCCGCCGACGAGCACGACGTGCGCGATGTCGTCGCCGGTGACGCCGGCGTCCTTCATCGCCTGCTTGGTCGGCCCGACGGTGCGGTCGAGC